>JAODBN010000187.1 GCA_025463965.1 Acidimicrobiaceae bacterium | reverse complement strand
CGGTCAGTACGGGAGTGGGTGGGGTTCTGATGCTTCACCTACTCGCCCTCGTCACGCCGTGGGACCCGCTCCACAACGATGGCTACCAGTTCTGGTCGGGGATCGGCTCGGACTTCGGCGAGGTCACTCTCATCGTCGCCCTCGTGGCCTGGTGGCACCACGTGAACTGCATCGAAAAGGGGTGCTACCGCAAGGGTCACGTCGACCCCGAGCACGGCCACCCAGTTTGCCGGAAGCACTCAACCAAGATCGACACATAGGAGGCAATGTGCCTAGCTCAGAATCCATCAAGAACTTCCTCGTCAACGTCGTCCTACCGCCTGTCGTGGGTATCGCCGCGGCGTGGATCGTCGGCACCGTCCATGTCCTGAACCTATTCGGGATCAGCGAAGGCCAGGTCTCGGGCGAGATCACACAGTTCGGCACTTGGGGGATCGTGACCCTGATCGCCTTCCTGCACACGCACAACGTGCTGCTCGGTCGCTACACGCCCGCCGCCAAAGCTGCTCGCGCAACCAAGGGCGGCTGAATGAGCTACCCAGTCTACGGGCGGGTACAGGTCGCCGAGCCGCCCTCCAACCTCGCGTACCTGCATCTGCACGATGGCACGACGCCGCTCAAAGAGGTCGACCACGAAACCCCGATTGGGGTGCTCGACCAGTCCGACCTGATCGCGCAGGGCATCCACTGCACCCACTTCATCCCCGGTTGCAAGCAGGACCCGGAAGCGCTTGGCTCCTGTACCGCGGAGACGTTCATCGAGGCCGTCGCGCGCAAGCTCAGCGGTCCCGAACTGTTCGCGTTCTGCAAGCGGCTCATCAACCATCCAGCCTCAGAAGCCCCGACGACGTACTCAAGCGTTCACGGCTTGCAGCGAGGCGCGATCAGCTTCTACCACGTCTGCACCGATCAGACGGGCAACGCCGGAGAAGAGTGGCCCCCCACGGACTGCGGCTCGAGCGGGCCGTACATCGTCGATGAGGCGAAACGGCTCGGCGTCATCTCGGGACAGAAGATTGCCGCGGGTGCAGACAACATCGTCTCGCTGTTGCAGACCGACGGGATCATGCAGGGCACGCCGTTCTTCTTCGCCTGGGAGGAACCCGACACTCAGGGGTTCATCGACGGGAAGGGACGCGCCTCCGATCTGGAAGCCGCGATTGCGTCTGGGTTGGCGGGCGGTCACGAGACATACATCGCCGCGATCGAGAAGCTGACGCTCCTGGCGACAGGACACGTCGACCCGTTCAACACGGTCCTCCGGGTTCGCAACCACTGGACGCCGAACTGGGGCGACCACGGCTGCTTTCGGATGCACCTGTCGACGCTCGTGATGCTCGGCGGCAACTGCGACTTCCGGCAGCTGGTCAAGTGAGCATCCTCGACGCCTTCAACGGGCTGGACACCTACCGCGCTCAACCCGCGGCGCCGGGCTACCCGACGAACCTGCGCCACCTGTTCGCGCCGATCGACCAGGTACACGAGGCGCTTGTGTCGCTCTGTGGCTCAGCGACGCTCTCGATCGCCGCCGCGATGTATGGCTGGGACGACGATGAAATCGACGCTCTGTTCCGCGCCAAGCTGGAATCCGACGTCCCCGTGTCGCTCTCGCTGGACAAGTCCCAGGCGGGCGGCGTTCATGAGAAGGCGATCCTCGCCAAGTGGAAAGCGGATCAGATCGGCAACTCGGTGGCGATCGGAAAATCAAGCAAGGGCGCGATCAGCCACGACAAGATGATCGTCCTTGATGGCCAGGTCACGATCGCCGGCTCGACCAACCTCTCAGAATCCGGCGAGTCCAAGCAGAACAACGAGTGCCTGATCGTCTTCGATGCCGTCTTCGCAGCCGAGGCTCGAGCTCGGATCGACGTCATCCACGACGAGATGTTGATGCAGATGGGCGCTGCATGAGCTTCCCCCGCCGCAAACCAACCCTACGGAGCCTCATCGAGGCCCTTTCACGAAAGGTGGATCACATGGCCGCATCAGTAGAGGAAGTCCAGGCATCGCTCACCACGCTCACGACGGACCTCGAAGGGCTCGCTTCGACGGCTCAGGCCGAGTTCTCCAAACTCGAATCAGAGCTGGCGGCGTCGAAAACCGAAGTCGATCTCGGCCCGCTGAAGGAAGCGATCGACGGGATTGACGCCAAGGTCAAAGCCGCAGTCGTCCCGAGCACCTAGTAGCACGCCACGGGCACGGATGCCCCGTCCGGGATCGGCACCGCGCCTAGCGGAAAGCGGGCCGCGGCGCGTTGCGCAGGTACAGCGCCTCGCCTGCGTGTAGCGGTCCGACCGATTCGGGGTAGCGCGCGACGCGCACGACCTCGCCCGTGTCCTTTCGTCGCACGACGATTTCCGTGCCGGATGCCCTGAGCGCGTTTGCCAGGGCGGCGAGTTCGTAAGTGCTGTCCGTGCTCATCGTTCGCGCCGTTCTCCAAGTAGGTGAAGCGCGCCGCGCGGGCCGTTCTCAAACTCCCGGTCCTCGTAGAAGCAGTTGGGCGGCACGGCGGGACAGACCTTGAATTGCACTCCTGCGAACGCACCGCCCTGGACGCCTATCGGTCCCGGCTCATGCACGTCGCCACAGAAGGGGCACCGCTCCGCCATCCATGAATCGTACCCGCTACGGCGGAAGACGCCTCCGGGCGTGACCGGCGACGGGCACCGCGCCCTCGCACGTCAAGACAGGAGGACTCGTGTATCGCACGTCTAACCCTGCTCATCCTCGCCGCGCTCTCGATCCATGCGCCGGCGTCTAAAGCAGCGACCCTCAGACATCATCCTGGCTGCGCGAGTCGTGCGTGTGATCGTCGAATCGATCGCGTCTGGGCTCGCAGGCATCGACCGCCCGGCGCTCACTACAGCGTCTCGTCGACCTGCTACGCGCAGGGCGGTATCACCGCGTCCGGTCAGCAGGCAAGGCCGGGCATCGTCGCCGTCCTTCCCGGCTTCCTATCACTGGGAACGTGGATCGAACTAGACCACCCGGTGTTCGGCCAGACCCGCTATCAGGTCGAGGATCACATCGGCTACGGCTCGGAACTGGACTTCTACAACCCGAGCGAATCAGCTTGCGACGAGTACGGCCGCGAGACGATTGGCTTCCGAGTGGTCGAGTAGCCTCACCACACACGCGCTCGTAGCTCAGTGGTCAACGTCAACCTTCGGGGTGGCAAAGAGCAGCGGTCTTTCAAGCCGCAGGCCGAGGGTTCGATTCCCTCCGAGCGCACTGTAGGTCGTCAACGCAGCGGCCGAGCCACGCCTTCGGGAAAATCGGCCTGCAATAAAACCCTGGCGCGGCAGCTTCACGCCGCGTGGACTGCGCCGATCTACAACTGCATACGCTCCACCCAGCCCTTCGGCCCCTCTCGGGTCGGAGGGCTTTTTTGCGTTCTAGCGCCAGCGCGGTTCGCCGAACAGGTGCACAATCAGTAGCGAGCCCGCGACTTCCACCCGCGCATCGCCTTCCGCAGCGGGGCCGTATT
>JAODBN010000172.1 GCA_025463965.1 Acidimicrobiaceae bacterium | reverse complement strand
GAGGCCGCTCCGCCCAACCCGCGAAGCCGAAGCCTGTGACACGAGCGGCCGGCAGCAAAGTGCCAGCCGCGACCCGCGCGCATGAGCCGCTGGACGTCCCGTGGCCGGTCGAATAGCGTGAACGAGCAGAGCCGAGGACCGCGCGCAAGTCACATTCCAGCGCGTGAGCGCGCTCTGGTCACCTGAAACGCTGAACCTTTCTACGATCCACCCTCACCACGGGTGGCTGGAGGCTGCTGTGGCTCGTCAACGATCCTTCGCTACGACGATGGCTCAGATGCAACGGGAGGCGGCGCGCTCGCGCGCTCGCCAGACCCGAGAGCAAGCCGGCCAGGTTCGAGCCCGGGCTCAGGCCGAGGCGGCCGTGGCCCGTGCGCACGCCGCCCAGCTGCGCGCCGCCGCAGCCGATGATCGCGAGCAAAAACGCCTCTACGCGCAGGCACGAGCGGACGAGGTGGAGGCGATGAACGGCGAACTCGCCGAGCTTGTCCAGCAGCTGGAGAACCTGTTAGCCGACGGCCTCCGCGAGCACCCCGCGCTTGACTTCGAGGCGCTGAAGGCCTCGCCACCCGCAATCGAGGAGACATTCCGCAAGTGGGCGACGCCCGAGCAGCCGCCTGAAATAAACGAGCTCATGCCTCCCGAGCCGGCCGGACTGTCCAAGATGTTCAGCAAGTCCAAGCATGAGCGCCAGGTCGCAGACGCCCGCCAAGCCCACGCGAACCTGCTCGCCGCGCACGCGGATCGCGAAACTCGACGCGCAGCCCGCTACACGGAAGAGAAAGCGGCATACGACGCGCGCGTAGCCGACCAACGCGCGGAGGCGATCCGTCAACACGCCGACGTCGACGCCTTCGAGGCCGCCTACCGAGCGGGGGACCCCGAGGCCGTGGTCAGCTACTGCGAACTCGCACTCGCCCGCCGGAGCTATCCAGACAGCATCCAGCCCGTGTTCAAGATCGCGTACGTGCCGGAGTCGAGGCAGGCGGTGATGGAATACGAGCTTCCCGCGGTCGAAGTGGTGCCCTTGGCGAAGGGCTTCCGCTACGTGAAGACGACGGACACTGTGACCGAGGCGGCGCGCCCGCCCGCCCAGGTCCGCTCGCTCTACGCCTCGGTCGTCTCCCAGCTCACCCTGCGTACCGTCGGAGAGGTCTTCGCCGCCGACACCGCCGGGCACGTCGACTCGATCGTGTTCAACGGCGTGGTCGACACGATCGACCCCGGATCGGGACGACCGACCCGCCCATGCCTGATCACGCTGCGGACCACGCGCGAGGTTTTCAACGAGCTCGACCTCGCCCGCGTCGAACCTCTGGCCTGCCTCAAACACCTGTCCGCGTCCGTGTCGAAGAGCCCCGCGGAGTTGGTGCCAGTCCGGCCGGTGTTGGAGTTCTCGATGGTCGATCCGCGCTTCATCGCCGAGACCGACGCCCTCAGCCTGCTGGACGAGCGACCGAACTTGCTCGAGCTGTCGCCCGGCGAGTTCGAAGTCCTCGTGCAGAACCTCTTCACGAAGATGGGGCTAGAGGCCAAGCAAACCCGCGCATCCCGAGACGGTGGCGTGGACTGCGTGGCCTACGACGCCCGGCCGATTCTCGGAGGCAAGGTCGTCATCCAGGCTAAACGCTATAAGAACACCGTCGGCGTCTCCGCGGTCCGCGACCTGTTCGGAACGCTGCAAAACGAAGGCGCGTCGAAAGGGATCCTCGTCACCACCAGCGGCTACGGGGCCGCCTCATTCGAGTTCGCGAAGAACAAGCCGATCGAGCTCATAGACGGAGCCGGTCTGCTCTACCTGCTGAAGGCCCACGCCGACATCGACGCCCGCATCCAGGCACCCGAGGACTGGCACGACCCCATGCCTGACACCGGCGAAGACCCGCCAACGGCATCGGGGCGTCACTCAGCCTGATCGACAAACGGCGCGCGATCCATCTGGACACCGCGCTGACTGGCAAGGCCGCTCAGCGCCGCCCAATGACGCGGATGCGGCCGCAGAGCGCCACTCCGAATCCGAGAACAAGCCGAGACAGACAACCCCGTCGCCTCACGCATCCGCGACAACGGAACGGAACTCAACCCCTGCAGCACCTCCTCGAAGTTGATCGCAACAAGGCCGGGTGTGGCCGACTCCCACTCGAGCTGCTCGCGCTTGCGAGCCGACAACGCCACCGCCCTCGCGACCCTCGCCGCCTCCGTATTGGAAGGGTCCTCGCCGAGCGCGCGACGCTGCGCTGACGCCGCTCTTCCTGCCGCCGCCCGCTCCGTGGCCAAACGCGCCCGCGTCACCGGCCAGCACGTCGCACACAGCTTTCGCCGCTTGTCCGGCAACTCCGCACCGCAGGTCCGGCACGTCACCGCCAACGCGGCCACGGGTGGGAGCTCACCCCGCGGCCGTCTGACGGCGAACGACGGCTTCCCTTGGGCTGCCTTCCGGTTGGCTTGCGTCAGCGGGGTCGATCGCGCCGCCCGCCCGGTCCCGGCAGACAGCTGGTGGGCGATTTGCTCGGCGAAGGGCGCGACCGCGGTGGCCCAGGTGGTGGCGGTTTCGGCGAGCTCGTGGGCAAGCACAGGCATGAGCCGGCACGCACCCTCACGAGTCTCATGGAAGTCGGTTGCGCGGAAGTGCCTTCGCGATAAGAGTTCGAGGACGTATGAGTCGACTCGCGGACGGG
>JAODBN010000156.1 GCA_025463965.1 Acidimicrobiaceae bacterium | reverse complement strand
GAAGCCGGTCGGAACCGAGATCAGCTCGGTGGTGAGCATGAACAGCGGTCGCATGTCCGGGTTGATGCCGCTCTGGAACAGGTGGTGCTGCCACACGAAGAACGACAGCAGTGCCACCCCGACCATGCCGGCCGCCCCGACACGGTAGGCAAACAGCGGCTTTCGGGTGAACACCGGGAGCATCTCGGCGACGATCCCGAAGCCGGGGATCGCCATGATGTACACCTCGGGATGGCCGAAGAACCAGAACAGGTTCTCCCAGAGGAACTGGTTGCCGCCGTGCTCGGTCACGAAGAAGGCGGTCTGGGCCGTGCGGTCGAGGATGCCGAGCAGGCAGGCGACGATGAGCGTTGGTGTGGCGAGCACCAGGAGCGCTGAGGTGGCGAGGATCGACCACACGAAGATCGGCGTACGGCCCCAGGTCATGCCGGGCGCCCGGTAGTTGATGACCGTGCAGGCCAGGTTGAACCCGGCGGTGATCATGCCGAGTCCGATCACCGCGAAGCCGACCAGGTAGGAGTCCATGCCCGACATGGCCTGCTCCTGCAGCGGCGCGTAACCAGTCCAGCCGGTCGGGAAGCCGCCGAGCGGGAGCGCCGTCAAGATCACGAGGTAGCCGGCGGTGAAACACCAGAAGGAGAAGGCTTCGACGCGAGGAAAGGCCATCCGCCGTGAGCCGATCATGAGCGGCACGAGCCAGTTGCCGAGCGGTCCGATGACGATGGACGACGCCATCATCATCATCATCGTGCCGTGCTCGCCGACGACGGAGATGTAGGTACCGGGGCCGAAGATGTGACTCGAAGGGCTGAGCAGCTCGGTGCGGATGCCCATGGCGAGCAGCCCACCGGTGAAGAGGAACAGCAGCACCCCGATCACGTACTGCTGGCCCACCACCTTGTGGTCGAGCGACATGCGGAAGTAGCGGGTCCAGTTCTCCGCCTGGACCGGCGGGAGCGGCTCACGCCCGATCAGCTTGGCGGCCGGGTAGTTCAGCGCGCCTACACCGGCGAGCCAGCCCACCACCCCGAGCACGAGGCCGAGCACGACCGCGGTGTCGTCTTGGCCGTTGCCCGAGACGTTGCTGTAGTCAAAGGCGATGGTGTTGCCGATGAAGTGGCCGAGGGCGTAGCCGCCCACGGCGAGCACGAGGGCCGTGCCGAGGTGCTGGCCCAGCCACGTCGGGCGGGTACGGATTCGTCGGTCGGGCGGTGCGGCCGCGCCGGGGGGCGCCTGCGAGGTCGTGATGGCCATGGCTTCAGCCGTCCTTCCTGGTCGTGCCGGCCTGACTGGTCATGGTGAAGTGGTGACTCACTGGGCCTTCTTCGACTCAGCGCCGTAGATCTCTGGCTTGCTGTAAGGGTCGACGTTGTCGGGGTAGTAGCCACCGTCGGCGCCGTTCGCGTCCGGGTTATAGGTGTAGGAGAACGGCGGGAGGAGCTTGGTGACCGGGGCGAGCTGGGCCTCGGTCTGCTGGGCCCACGTGGCGAACTGGGCCTTCGGAACGACCTTTCCGTAGTTGAACATCGCCCCGTGCCACAGCCCGCACAGCTCCGAGCAGCGCACCGTGATCGCCCCGACCTCGTTCGTCGTCGTGAAGGCGACGTTGTCCTGGTCCGGGTTGGCGTCCGCCTTCACCCCGAGTTGGTACGCCCAGAACGAGTGGATGACGTCAAGTGACGTGACGTGGAAGGCGATCGCCGTGTTGTTCGGCAGCACGAGCTGGTCCGTCTCCATGCCGCCGTAGGCCGGGTAGCGGTAGGTGAACTTCCACTGCTGGGCGATCACCTGGACCTGCAGTGGGTTCTTCGACTTGGGTGTCCAGATCGGGTTCGGACCCTCGCCGCCGCCGGCGCCTGCCGGCAGCACGAGCTCCACGGTCCCGAACACGAACAGCCCCAGCACGATCGCCGTCGTGCCCATGATCCACCACAGCTGGATGCGCAGGTGCGTCCTTGCCGCTGCGCCGCCCATGAGCGGCTCGGTCTCGCCGACCTCGCCGCCCTTCCACACCACGAGCGCGTAGATCAGGTACACCCAGATCGCGAAGACCACCGGAAGGGCCACCACGAACAGGACGTTGAAGTCCAGCTGCTGATGGGCGGCCGTCGACGTCTCCGTGCCCGGGGGAACATGCGGCCCGACGAGTGTGTAGAAGAGGACGTCGCCGACCACGGAGACGACGAACCAAATGGCGAGCAGTCGCCGGAAGTGGCGAGGCTCGCGACGAAGTGTGCTACTTGGCCGAACGCTTGTGTCGCTCACGCGGGCACCACCGTCAGGAAGCCGTCCATGTAACCAATCGTCTGCATCGGGCCGCCGTTGCCGAACAGGTATGCGAGCCCGCAGGGCACGAAGCACTGCCAGCGGAACGAGCCCGACCCCGGGGTGACGAAGGAGAACTGCACCGTGTTGTGCGCCTCATTGGTCTGACACGGTGCCGCGTTGCAGAAGTTCTTGGCGTTCCCGTCCACGCCCGGCAGGGGGACGTTCACGTTGAGCGCCGGAATCGAGAAGGTGTGGCCGACCCCGTTGCCCTGGGTGGCGTCGACCACCTGGATCGGCTTGCCGTTGAGGGTCGCAGGGCTGCCCTTGGGGCCGGTCATGTAGAGGCCGAGGAACGGGTTGCGCAGCGGGCTACCCGAGTCGAACTGCAAGATCGTCACGTTGAGACGGGTGTTCGGGGGCACGTCCCACAGCGTGGTGTGCACCCACCTCCCGTCCGGCGCCTTGATGAGGTAGGAGACCCACGTCGGGTGCTCCCCGTAGCCGATCGAGCCGACCGTTTGCACGGTGAGGTCGAGGGGTTTGCCCGCCTGGTGGCCGCTCGCGAAGTTCACGGTCGGCGGAGACGAACGCAGGAACGCCATCACCGTCATGACCACGAGGCCCACGGCGACGGCGAACAGCGCGCCCGCTATAGAGATCCTTGCATTACGCGACACGCCCTTGCGCCTCCCTCGCCGCTCTGAGCCGTCCGCAGGGCAGGATCTTCCATGGACTGGCGCCCCCGCTGTCGCCACCAGTCCACGCGCGCTGTATGGCGATCCCACCACCAGCGCGAGTGTGTCTCTTCAGTCGAATCCGTGAAGAACTTAGGTCGGCGAATGAATATCCGTCAACGATCGCGCCGGTACATCTTCGTCGGCAGCCCCGTCGGCTCCGCTCTGTCCGGTACCTCGAGACCGGTTCGGATACATCTACCCAGGGGATTCACGCAGGAAACGAATTGTCGGGCCGCGGGCAGCGGCTCAACCTCTGGCGTGGTGGAGCAAAAATAGGCATGGCGTGATGAGATGCATGGGCACCACCCGCGTCCGCGTGAAGGCGCCGGCGGCAAGGGCCGGGACCGCCGCGGCGAGAGGTACCGTCGCCGCCACCCAGCGACCGAGGTGGGTGGCACGGGCGCGCGGCCGGACCGTGGTGGGCACTGCGTCCCCCGGAGCCACCGGCGCCCCGGCCGCCACGAGGGCTGCGAGGATGGCAGGGCTCAGATCGGGCAGCGGCTCGAGCGGCTGCAGGCGCAGCTTGGCGCTCGCCTCGCCGGCGTGCTTGGAGAACTCCCGGCACGCCCGACAGCGGGCAACGTGCTCGGAAACCTGCAAAGCAGCGAGAGCAACCTCTTCTCGGTCGAGGGAGGCAGACAGCGACTCGCGCACGGCCGCGCAGCTGGCGGCGCCTTCCGAGGAGCGGCGGCTGAACCTCGCAAGCAGGCCCGAGCGGCTAGCCACCGGAGCGCTCCCACGGCTCGGCGAGCATCGGCCGGTGCAGCATCCGGTCGACGAGCGTCGAGAGGTCCCCCTCGGTCTCGATCGCCCGGCGAATGACCTTGACGAGCGCCGGCACGGCCCAGAAGTCCCCACAGACCCACAGGATCGCCGCACCGATCTGCTGGCTGGCGAAGGGCGACAGGCTCACCCCCCGGACGTGGTCGTACACGGGGTACCACGAGCCGGCGCTGAAGATCGACAGTGACATCGCGAGCACGAACATGACGACGTTCGTCCCGATGATGGCGACCATCTGGCTACCGGTCGAAAGGCGTGGCCGGAACGGGTGCGAGGGCACGATCTGCAGCCAGAACAGCACCCCGGTCACGAAGAAGCTGCCGTGCATGAGCCAGATGTGGATGACCCCGTTCTGCTCGGCCGCGTCGAAGAGCGCCGGCACGTGCCACAGCAGCATCACGACGTTGAGGAGCGCGACCGAGATCCACCCCAAGCGGACGAACCGCCCCGCGGCGCGAAGCGGGCGCGCCCAATCGGAGAGCAGCACCGCCCGGCCGACCCGGCGCCGCACCCCGACCGGAAAGCCGTGGACGAGCGGAAGCCACGGGGCCGAGGCGACAATGAGAAACGGCGCGAAGAACATGAGCAGCAGGTGCTCGACCATGTGGACGAAGAAGTACTCGCGCGACCAGTAGTCGATCGGCGAGTCGACGGCGAGGAGCAATACGACGAGGCCGGCGTAGAACTGGAGCGAGCGGACCCGGCGGCGCCTCGTCCGCTCGGGGGTCGAGCGCACCGCCAGATGGGCGAGGCCGAGCTCGTGCAGGACGACCAGCACGGCGACGAGGATCACGAAGGGGTCGAAGGCCCAGTGGTCAACGAGGTAGCTCATCGTCGCGTCCTCAGCCCGAGGATCCGTAAGGGATCGACACCGCGACCCGCTGCACCGTTCTCCAAGCGCTCGAGCCGGCGGCGAGGCGGGCGTCGGTGAGCTGGCCACCCGAGACGACGAGCGCGTCGAGCCCGCCGGCCGGTGCGGAGGCGATCGTGGCGGTGCCCGACGGCGGTGCCGGCTCGCTCCGCCAGCCGTGGGCTCCGAGCACCTCGAGCCGCTGGCGGGAGCCACTGGCCACCAGTGCGAACTCGCGCCCGTCACCGAGCGTCCCCGCCGAGGCGACACGCCAGCTCTTCGGGACCGAAAGTGAGGCGGACACGCTCCACGCTCTGGCCCCGGCGCGCTGGTCGAGCACCAACAATCGGGTCGTGCTGCCGAGCGAGGCGACGAGCGCCGAGGTGCCGGTCTGGCCGTCCTGCAAGCGAAGCACCTCGACGGGCGAGCCGGCGGCCGAGCTCGCCAGCGTGACCGGCTCGAGCCTCCAGCCGGAGCCGGTCGACTCGAGCAGTCCCACGACGCCCGGGTGCGAGCACGCGGCCCCGACGAGGCGCGTGCCGCTCTGCGTCACGCCAACCGCGGTCAGCCGGAGAACCCCGCAGCGGCTGCCCGCCGCGCTGGTCGCGAGCTTCGAGCGGTGCACCACCGTGCTCCAGCTCAACAGACTTCCCCCGCTCGCGTCGAGGGTGGTCCCGCCGTCACCGAGGAGAGCCATCATCTGCCCACCGGCAGAGGACGCCAGCGCGTCGGGTACGCCAGCGAGCGGTCCGGGGAGCACCCCGCCCGACCAGCGGGTCCCGCCGTCGGTGCTGCGGGCGAGGGGCGAGAAGGCGAGCGACTGGCTGGTCTCGAACCCGACGACGAGCCCGTGTCCCGCACCGCTTGACACCAGGCCACCGTTGTCGGCCACCCCAGGCGGGGTCACGAGCGACCAGTGCGCCGACGGTGAGCTGCGGTGGAACAGCTCCCAGAACGTATCGACCGCGGAGCCGAGGTGTCCCATCGGGACCTCGACGTAGGCGCCCGAGCCGGAAGAGGTGGAAGACGCCAGTCCGACGGAGATTGCCGCCGCTGGCGAAGAGCTCGAGGCGCCGGCCCTCGGCGGCGCGGCGAGCGGGCCAAGGCCGGCCAGCGATCCGATTGCGAGCGCGGCGAGCGAGCCCCCGGCCACCGCGCCACTGGTCCGTCGGCCCAGAAGAGCGGGTCGGGTCATGAGTGGGCGAGCACCTGGGACATGGCTCCGGCGAGCACCCCGGCGAAGGAGGACTTGCTCGACTGGCTGCCCGGGCCCGGATCCGCGTTCAGCACGTCGCGGGTCTTTCCGTTCGGCCCGATCACGAAAGCAATGTCGTTGTGGGCGATCATCGAACCCCCCGGGCTCACCTGGACCTGGACACCGTAGGCGGCCCACACCCGGTTGAGCTGCGCCGTCGAGCCCGTGAGGTAGCGCCAGTTCGAAAGCGCGGCGAGACCCTCCTCGTGGTCGAAGGCCAGCAGCACCGCCCGGGCTCGATAGAGGGGGTTGGTGTCGACGGCGATGAACACCGTGCCTGAGGCCCGCGATCCGAGCATGCGGTCCGCTGCCTTGAACTCCTGGGCGATGACGGGGCAGTCGTTGGTGCAGACCGGGTCCAAGAAGGTGAGCGCCACCGTCTTTCCCCGCAGGCTGGCGAGCGAGACCGTGTGGCCGTTCTGGTCGGTCAGGCTGAACGGTGCAGAGGAAGAGTTCGTCACGTCGGGCGTGCCGTCGATCGCCTGGGAGACGATGGCGTCCGCGTTCGGCGCCGCCGCGGCGACCGTCATGGGGGCCACCCCGATGAGAGTCACGGCGAGCGCGCCGAGCGCGCCGATGGAGCGAAAGGTGTGGGCCGGCCGAGCGGCGAGGCCCTGCAGCCACCCCTGTTCCGAGCGCGCCACGATCGGCACGGGGGCCGCCAGCGGCTCGGGCACGCGGAACGCCGCGAGCGCCGAGGCAGCGACCGTCGCGAGCAGCGGCAGCATCGAGTTCGGGTCGGTCCCGAGCCCTCCGAAGAAGCCGAAGTCTTCGACCAGCACCCAGTCCGCGAGGCAGAAGACCACGGCAAGGACGACCGCCGCCCGGACGAAGCGCACCCGCAGGGAGGCGAGCCCGAGGCCGATGGCGGCGAGCACGATCACCGCCACGAGGTTCACCGCGAAGCCGTGCGCCTCGTCGAAGCGGGCGAATGACGCGACCCAGGACGAGAGAAAACGCGGCTGGCTCGTGGTGGACATGCTGTGCACCATGGCTGCGAGGGTCCCGGGGTTGCGCCCGATGTGGCCCTGCCAGAAGCCCCGACCGGGCCAGGCCTGCAACACGGCCATGCCGGTGAAGAAGGCCCCGAGGGCGAACAGCATGGCCCGCCCGAGCGCGGCTCGGTACCAGACGCGCTCGGGCAGGGCCACGAGGAGACCGGCGATCGCGTAGATGAGGACGGCGCCCGGCGCCCCGAACAACACCGTGAGCCCCGGGGCGAAGATCGCGCCGAAGGCCTCGCCGAAGATCCACACGGTGACGCCCCATCCGGCAGCGGCAAGGCCGGCGAGGCGCGACCACCGGCCTCGGGCGGCGACGATGAGCCACAGGCCGATGCCGACCTGCACCCACACGCTGGCGGTGGCCGCGGTCACCGGGTGGTTGTTCCAGATGGTCGTCCCCGTCGCCACGAGGCTGCGCACCCACCCCGGCGAGGTCGACGCGGCCGGGGTCATCACCTGGCTCGCGAGGCCGACGGGTATCGCGGACTGGATCTGGAGGATCCCGTCGAGCAGCCACAGCAGGCCGAAGGCGATCCGCAGCACACGGCGGGCGGGGGCCTCGGGAGCGCTCCACTCGGGCGCGAGCGCTGGCGCCGTGGGTCCGCCGCCGCCGTTGGCTGCCCTCGTGGCGAGGCGCAGTTGCGAGGCACGCAGCACGTTCCACGAAAGCGCCACGAGCGCGGCCAGCACGAGCACGATCAGCAGGTCGCGGCGCAGCGCCGCCCGGAAGGCGAGAACGATCGTCGGGTTCTGGAGCTGAAGCGCTCCCCCCATTCCTGGCACGCAGAACCACCCTCCCCGACGGCTGGGCGGAGCTGTTCTCCGCCGCGCCATTCAGGTAGTGCGCAGCTGACGGCCAGAAGTTCCCACCGATCGCAAAACCCTGCTCGTCGGGCGGAACTGGACTCGCCGGCCTCCCCGGCCGGCGTTACGCTCGGGCCCTCATGGACGAGCTGAGTCGCCTGCTGGACGAGGCGAAGCACGGGGACGGCGCTTCGCTCGCCGAGCTGGTGCGGCGAACCCAGCCCGACGTCTGGCGGTTCTGCGCGCACGTCGGTGGCCCCGACGAGGCGGACGACGCCACCCAAGAGGTGTTCCTGGCGCTGTGGCGGGCGCTCCCCTCGTTCCGAGGTGAGGCCTCGGCGCGCACCTTTCTCTTCGTCATCGCCCGGCGGACCCTCGAGCGGCTCTCGCGTCGTCGGCGGCGATGGAGCGAGCTGGCCGCCGGGGCACCGGCCCCCGCCCCCGCGTCCCTGCCGGGCCAGCGTCTCGAGCTCGCCGAGCTGCTGGCGGGGCTCGATCCGGACCGGAGGACCGCGCTCGTGCTGACCCAGGTGCTCGGCCTCTCCTATGCCGAGGCGGCCGCGGCCTGCGAGTGCCCGCTCGGCACGATCCGCTCGCGCGTCGCCCGCGCCCGGGAGGACCTCCTGGCCCTCCGTCAGCGCGACGAGCGGAGCGCTCGGACCGACACGGAGACGGCGCTCGGGAGCTGAGCCGCTCCCGGCTCCTCATGGGCCTGCCCGGTCCTCGCCTGCTCCCTCAGACGCCGAGGCGCTCGCCCTCGGCGAGACGGGCCCCCGCCGCCCAGGCGCTGAAGGGCTGGCGGCCGCGGCCTTCGGCCTGCACCTCCAAGAGCTCGAGTCCGCCGTCGCCGGTCGCCACATCCGCGCCCTGCAGGGTGCCAGGTGCGCCCTGCCCGTTCTGCACGGGCCGGGCCCGGTGCACGAGGAGCCGTTTTCCTCGGAACGTGGTCGAGGCCCGGCCGACCCGCACGACCCGGGCGAGCTCGACGGCCGGTCGCGACCAGTCGAGCACGAGCTCTTCGGGGGTGAGCTTGGAAGCGTAGGTCGCGTCGCCCTCCTGGGGAACCGGCTCGCCGAGTCCGGCGGGACCTTGCGCGAGATGCTCGAGCAAGAGCTCGGTCCCGAGAACCCCGAGTCGCTCCCGCAGCTCGTCGGCGGTCTCGTTCTCGTCGATGTCCACGGTCACCCGGCCGTAGACCGGGCCGGTGTCGAGACCCGCTTCGAGCGCCATCAGGCACACTCCGGTCTCAGCGTCCCCCGCCAGGATCGCCCGTTCCACCGGCGCGGCGCCTCGCCAGCGCGGCAGCAGCGAGAAGTGCAGGTTCACCATCGGAAGCTCGTCGAGCACCTCCGGACGCACGAGCTTGCCGAAGGCCACCACGACACCGAGCTCCGCTCCAGTGCCGAGCACGTCGGCGACCTTCTCGCCGACCGGCAAGCCGAGCTCGAGGGCACGGGCCTTGACGGCGGTGGGGCTCGGCTCGGCCTTGCGGGCGCGACGCCGGTCGGGGCCCGAGATCACCTGGGTGATCTCGTGGCCGTCAGCCACGAGCGCGGAGAGCACCTCGGCGGCGACCGGCGGGCTGCCGAGAAAGGCGAGCCGGGCCAGGGCTAGATGTCCGAGCGGGCGGCCGGGGCCGCAAGGCTCGAGCCGTCGAAGGAACGGTTGCGGAGCACCCGCATGGCCTCCTTGCGGCGGTCCGAGTCGAGGCGCTGCACGAGCAGCACGCCGTCCAAGTGGTCCACCTCGTGCTGGAAGCACCGGGCGAGCAGCTCGTCGGCCTCGACGTCAAGGTCCTCGCCGTCCATCCCCATGCCGAGGAGGTGGACACGCTTGGGGCGGACCACGTCCCAGGCGAGCTCGGGGATCGACAGGCAGCCCTCGTAGTAGGACCACTCGCCGTCGCTCTCGACGATCTTCGGATTGAGCACCACGCCCGGGCCCTCGCCGACGTCGTACACGAACATCCGGCGCTGCACCCCCACCTGGTTGGCGGCCAGCCCCACGCCGGGAGCCTCGTACATCGTCTCGATCATGTCCTCGACGAGCCGGACGAGCGCGTCGTCGACCTCGGAGATCTCGCTCGTCTCCTGGCGCAGGACGGGGTCGCCGAAGATCCGGATCGGCAGGACGGCCACGTCTCGAGCTTACCGGCCCTCTTCGGCACCGAGGGCCGAGCCCACCAGGGCGAAACGCCATCTGCCCCCGCCGAGACGCAGCGCGTCGGCGCCCGAGAGCCGAAGGCGGGCCGGATCCCCGTCGTCTCCGGAAAGGAGCTCGACGGTGACCTCATCAGCGGCATCAGGCCCGGATCCCGGCCCGGCGATTGCCCCGCCGACCGCAGCCCTGGCCGCAGGGTCGCTGTCCGCCGGGCCGCTGTCCGCTTGGCCGTTCGGGGACTGCGGGCGGGCGGTCCCATCCGGGCGCGCAAGGGCGCGATAGCTGCCAGCTGGTGGGAGGGCGAGGCCGACGTCCAGGATCACCTCGCTCGGGTGGTTCTCCGCAGGGCGCCCCGACAGCTCGTGGGGGCGGCCGAGGAGCTCGGCCGCCTCGCCCAGTCGGCCCTTCGCGATGAGCGAGCGGATGAGGGAGGACGACACGGTGCTGCCGTCGTCGCCGGCGAGCAGCGGGACCGCGAGGGCCCGGAAGCCGAGCCGCTCACCGAGCTTTGCGAGGAGCGCCGCGTCCCCGCGACCCCCCTGGCCGAAGCGGAAGTTGGAACCGGTCACCACCGCGACCGCCCCGAGCGAGCCGGCGAGGGTCTCCTCCACGAACTGTTCGGGGGGAATGGCCGCCTGGGCCGCGTCGAAGGCGAGCACGACGACCTCATCGGCCCCAGCCTCGTGCAGGAGAGCGACGCGGCGCTCGAGCCCGGTCAACAGTGGCGGTGCGCCTTCGGGGCGCACGACGGCGGCCGGGTGGCGGTCGAAGGTGAGTGCAACGAGCGGGCGCCGGACCTCCTTGGCAAGCCGGCCGGCCTCCGACAACAGCGCCCGGTGCCCGAGGTGCACGCCGTCGAAGCTGCCCGCCGCCACCACGCTCCAGCGCGCAGGACCGTCCGCACCGACCGCTTCGGTGGTGGCGGCAGAGCCGGGCGCCCCATTCGTCACGGACGAGATCTGCGCGGAGCTGTCGGGGATCGGGCTGTCGGGGATCGGGCTGTCGGGGATCGAGCCGCCGGGGATCGAGGCGCCGGGGATCGAGGCGCCGGGGATCGAGGCGTCCGGCGTTAGGTCCACGGTCCGTTGCGGGCGGTCGGTGGACGGTGCGCTCGGGGAGGGCTCGGCAAGCACGACGAGGGGCTTTGCCCGCTCGTCGCCTCGGCGCTCGTACACGGCGAGCAGGCGACCCGCGTCGTCCAGGAGCGCCCACGGGCCCTCCCCGACGGCGCCGAGCTGGCGCGGCTCGAGCACACGGCCGTGCGCCACCTGGTCGACGAGATCGGGGTCGACCGTGATCGGGTGGAGATGGCCGACGAGTCCCGCCGGCGCGAGCACCTGCTCCGGGCTCAGCGCCTCGAGCGCCAGCGCCTCCTCGAGGGTGAAGGGTCCCACCGCGAGACGCCGCAGCGCCCGTAGGTGGGCACCTCCCCCGAGCGCTGCGCCGAGGTCGGCGGCGAGGCTGCGCACGTAGGTGCCCGAGGAGCACGAGACCTGGGCCCGTAGCACCCCGGGCGTTGCGGTCTCTTCGAGCTCGAAGGAGTACACCTCGACCGGGCGCGCGGCTCGCTCCACCTCGATCCCTTCCCGGGCGAGCTCGTGGAGGCGCCGGCCGCCGACCTGGACAGCCGAGACCATCGGGGGAATCTGCTCGATGTGACCGGTCAACGCGGCCGCGGCCTCGCGTGCCGCCTCGAGGGAGGTGCTCGACATGTCCCAAGTACCGACCAAGTCGCCCGCCGCGTCGAGGGTGGTAGTGGCGGTCCCGAGCACGATCTCGCCCACGTAGGTCTTCGGCAGCTCGGACACGAAGCGGAGCAGTCTTGTCGCCCTCCCCACTCCGAGCACGAGCACCCCGGTGGCATCCGGGTCGAGGGTCCCGCCGTGGCCGATCCGACGCTCGCCGAGGAGCCGGCGCGCCCGGGCCACGACGTCATGCGAGGTCATCCCGACGGGCTTGTCCACCACGACGTAGCCGTCGGGCGGGCGAACGGATCCGCTCACCTCTCGGAGGTGGCCGACTCCCCGCCGCCCCCGTCCTCCGCTTCGATGCCCGCCGCCTCGACCGTCTCGTCGCCCGGCTCCACCTCGGGGCGCGGCGGCAGCGCCGCGTCGCGCTCCGCGGCGCGGCGGAGGGCCTCTTCGACCTTCAAGCCGGCCGTGACTGCCGGGTCGATGGTGAAGGCGAGCGCAGGCGTGCGCTTCAGGCGGACCTGCCCGCCGAGCGAGCGCTGCAGGCCGCGCCGGTTCTCCTCGAGCGCCTCGGCCGAACCCTCGGGCATGGAGGCGAGCAACACCGTGGCGTGGCGAAGGTCAGGCTCGCAGACGACCCCGGTCAAGGTGAGGAGCGCCAGGCGGTCATCAGTGTCCGCCAAGCGCTCGATCTCCTCGGCCAGGATCTCCTGGAGCAGAGCGTTCACCCGCGCCGTGCGGGGGTACGCCTTGGCACCGGACCGGTGGTGACGACGGTCCATGCGTTAGGTCCTCGGGACCTCGCGCTCCTCGTAGGTCTCGATGATGTCGCCCTGGTGCAGGTCCTGGAAGTCGGTGAGGCCGATGCCGCACTCGAATCCCGTCTGCACCTCTCGGACATCGTCCTTGAACCGCCGGAGCGAGCCGATGGCGCCCTTCCAGATGACCACGCCGTCGCGCAGGAACCGGACCTTGGAGTTGCGGGTGATCGTCCCGCTGCGGACGTAGCAGCCCGCGATCGCCCCGGCGCGAGGCACCCGGAAGATCTCGCGGACCTCGGCCTCGCCGGTGACCACCTCTTCATAGGTGGGCGCCAGCATTCCGACCATGGCGGCCTCGATGTCCTCGATCAGCTTGTAGATGATCTCGTAGGTACGAATCTCTACGCCCTGGGCCTCGGCCATCTCCCGGCTGCGGCGGTTCGGCCGCACGTTGAAGCCGAGGATCGTGGCGTTGGAGGCCTCCGCCAGGACCACGTCCTGCTCGGTGATCCCACCGACGGCACGGCGGACGAAGGCCACCTTGACCTCATCGCGCTCGAGGCGCCGGAGGCTCTCGGTGACGGCTTCGAGCGAGCCCTGGACGTCGGCCTTGAGCACGAGGGTCAGCGTGGCCGTCTCGCCCCGCTGGATCTGCTCGAAGATGTCCTCGAGCTTGGCGCCCGCACCGGTCGGCACCGCCGAGATGGCGTGGCTGGCAAAGCGCATCCGCTGCTCGCGGGCCTCGCCAATGGTCTCGGCGTCCGACAGGTCGCCGGTCACGCGCAGCTCGTCGCCGGCGGCCGGTGCCTCGGAGAAGCCGAGCACCTGGACCGGCATCGAGGGAAGGGCTTCTTTGACCTGATCGCCGTGGTCGTCGATGAGCGCCCGCACCCGGCCCCAAGCCGAGCCGGCGACGATCGGCTCGCCTACCCGCAGCGTGCCGCGCTGGACGATGACCGTGGCGACGGGGCCCCGGCCGGTGTCCAGGTTGGCCTCGAGCACGGCACCCGACGCCCGGCCCTCGGGGGAGGCCCGGAGCTCGAGCACCTCGGCGAGCACGACGATCTGCTCGAGCAGATCCTCGATGCCGAGCCCCTGGAGGGCCGACACTTCGACGGCGATCGTCTCGCCGCCCCACGCCTCGGGGGTGAGCCCGCGCTCGGAGAGCTGCTGGAGCACCCGGTTGGGATCGGCGTCGGCGCGGTCGATCTTGTTGATCGCCACGATGATCGGCACGTCCGCGGCGCGGGCGTGGTCGATCGCCTCGACGGTCTGTGGCATGACTCCGTCGTCGGCAGCGACGACGAGCACCACGATGTCGGTCACCTGGGCACCACGGGCACGCATGGCCGTGAAGGCCTCGTGGCCAGGGGTGTCGATGAACGTGATCCGGTGGCCTTCCACCTCGACCTGGTAGGCGCCGATGTGCTGGGTGATCCCACCCGCCTCGCCGGCGACGACGTCAGTCTGGCGGATGCGGTCGAGCAGCTTGGTCTTGCCGTGGTCGACGTGACCCATGACCGTCACAACCGGAGGACGGGGCCGAAGCGACTCCTGGTCCTCCTCCTCCTCGGCGAAGTACTTCGCCTGGAGGGCGGCCTCCTGCTCCTCGCCGGGGTCGACGAGGCGGATGCGCGCGCCGAGCTCGGCGGCGAACAGCTCGATCATGTCGTCGGTCAGCGACTGGGTCGCGGTGACCACCTCGCCCTGGAGGAAGAGGTAGCGGATGACGTCACCCGCCGAGCGGTTCAGCTTCGGCCCCAGCTCCTGGGGCGTGCAGCCGCGCTCGATGATCACCTCGTTCTCCGGGATCGGGGCGTTCGACGGCATGT
>JAODBN010000147.1 GCA_025463965.1 Acidimicrobiaceae bacterium | reverse complement strand
CAAGCCGGTGGGCGGTGGCGGCTCGACGCGCCGCCACCCGCCGGGCTCGCCGAGCACCAGGTCGGACAGGCACTCGGCGCGCTGCACCGGCTGGCCGAGCGCCGCCACGAGCTCTCGCTCTCCGGGCTCGTGGAGGAGGTCATCGCCGACCGCCGGCTCCTGCAGCTCGCCGCAGGCCAGGCGCGTCGGGCGGACGTGTGGCGGCGGACCGCCTTCGTCGTCTCCCAGGCGCGCGCCTTCGCCGAGGCTGGCGGGCAGGACCTGGCCGGCTTTCTGCGTTGGGCCGACCGCCAGGCGCTCGGCGCGGCCCGTGTGGTCGAGCCACCGCCGGGCGAAGAGGACGAAGACGCGGTCGTCGTTCTCACCGTGCACGCGGCAAAGGGGCTCGAGTTCCCGGTCGTGGCTCTTGCCGAGCTGGGCTCGCGCCCCCGCGGAATCGCCGGCCCGACACTGCTGCGTGCTCCCGACGGCACCCCCGAGGTCCGGCTGCGGGTCGGCCTTTCCACCTCCGGCTTCGAGCGGCTGGCGAGCGACGACCGTGAGGCGGGCCGGCGCGAGGAGCTGCGCCTCTGCTACGTCGCGGCGACCCGCGCCCGGGACCACCTCCTCGTCTCGCTCCTCCACGAGCCCTCCGCCTCGGCCGCCGCCGCTTCGCTCGCCCAGGTGGTGTGGGGTGCGTGCCGTGATCTGGACAGCTGGTGCCTCCTCCGGCCCGCCGAGGATCGCCAGATCGGCTCGACCGGGATCGAGATCCCCGAAGCCCAAATCGCCGAGACCCAGCTGTCTGGACCCGGGCCCTACGAACAGCTCCGGATCGACCTCGTGGCTCCCGAGGAACCGCACCTTCAAGACGGGGGCCCGGCGGGCAGCCTTGCCGGCTACGAGGCTTGGAAGGCGCGCCGCGAACGGCTGCTCGCCCGCCTGGCGGTGCCCGTGAGCCTGGCGCCGAGCGAGCTCGTCGCCGAACCCGCCTGGCAGGAAGCTCGTCGCGGCTCGCGCCGAACGACGCCCGAGGACGACGAGACCTCGCCGCGGCGCGCCGCCACCGCCGTCGGGCGCGCGGTCCACGGCGTGCTCCAGCGAGTCGACCTCGCCTCGGGGGCCGAGATCGCAGGCCTGGCCGCAGCGCTCGCTCGACGGGAGGGCTGCGTGGAGCGAGCCGGCGAAGTGGCGGCACTCGCCTCTTCGGCACTCCTGGCGCCCGTCGTGCAGGCCGCGGCTCAGGCGAAGACCGTCCGGCGCGAGCTGCCGCTCGCGGTCCCGATCGCCGGAGGGGTAGTCGACGGGGTGATCGACCTGTGTTTCCTCGACGACGACGAGCTCGTGGTCGTCGACTACAAGACCGACGCCCTCGACTCGCCCGCAGATGCAGACGCCGCGGCCGCCCGCTACCGGCTGCAGGTCGGGGCGTACGTGCTGGCCCTCGAAGCGGCGCTCGGACGCCGGGTGGACCGGTGCGTCCTCGTCTTCCTGGCGCCCCCCCAGGGGGCGGTGGAGCGGGAGATCGGCGATCTGGAGGCGCTCGCCGAAGCTGCTCGAGCCGCGCTCGCCGAGCGGTTCGCGAAGCCCTGAGTAGCCAGGTGCCTCGGGGAGGAGCAGGTACGCTCCGGCGCGTGACGGCGGTGGAGGCTCTCCAGGCGGTGGTCGCTCGCCTCCCGGGCGGGGGCGAGCCGCGAGAGGGCCAGGTAAAGATGGCCGAGGCCGTCGAGCGCGCGTTCGCCGAAGAGCGCCACCTCGTCGTCCGGGCCGGAACCGGGACCGGCAAGTCCCTCGGATACCTCGTGCCCGCGGTGCTCGCCGGCAAGCGGGTCGTGGTGGCCACCGCCACCAAGGCGCTCCAGGACCAGCTCGCCGAGAAGGACCTTCCGCTCGTCGCCGCGTCGATGGATCGACCCTTCCGCTTCGCCGTCTTGAAGGGCCGCTCGAACTACCTCTGCCGCCAACGCCTGAGGGAGGCGGAGGCCTCCGGCGCTCAAGGAGAGCTCGGCGAGGACGAGGGACGCGCGAGCTCGCGCCGTTCGGAGGAGATCCGGCGGCTCACCGAGTGGGCCGAGAAGACCGAGACCGGGGACCGGGCCGAGCTTCCCGACGAGCCAGAGCCCCGGGTGTGGTCGGCCTTCAGCGTCACTGCCGAGGAGTGTCCCGGCGCGTTCCAGTGTCCATCCGGCGGCGAGTGCTTCGCCGAGGCTGCCCGGGCGCGGGCCGCGCTGGCCGACGTCGTCGTGGTGAACCTGCACCTGCTCGGGGCGGACGTGGCCTCGGGCGGCGTGGTGCTGCCCGAGCACGACGCGCTGGTGGTGGACGAGGCTCACGCGCTCGAGGACGTGATGAGCGACAGCCTGGGGATCTCCATCTCAGCGGGGCGGCTCCGGGCCCTCGCCGCGCTCGCTCGCAGCGCGCTCGGCGCCCGTCGCGGCCGGGGCGCAGGGGAGCGGGCGGTCGACGACCTGGTGGCCTCGGCGTCCCAGCTCGAGGAGGCCCTCGAGACGAGGGCCGACAAGCGGCTCGGCTCCGACCTCGACGAGGGGCTTGCGCAGGTCGTCGAGCTGCTCGCCTCCCGGGTGGAGCGTCTTGATGGCGCACTGCAGCGGGCTCAGGAGGAGGCCCGGGCGGCGGGACCGACCGGGGCCGAGACCCTTCAGCGGCTCAGCCGGGTCGCGCTTGTCGCCTCCGGCCTGCGTTCGGATCTGGCCGCCCTCGTGGGACTCGGCGAGGACCAGGTCGCCTGGGTAGAGGGAGGTGGCCGCCCGGCGATCGCCGTGGCCCCGATCGACGTCGGCCCCGTTCTCGCCGCCGAGATCTTCTCCAAGCGACCGGTCGTGCTTGCGAGCGCCACCATCCCGCCTGGCCTCGCCTCGCGCCTGGGGGCCGAGTCGGAGCG
>JAODBN010000137.1 GCA_025463965.1 Acidimicrobiaceae bacterium | reverse complement strand
CCGCCCGGTGCTCGACGACCGCGCCGCCTCGCTGCTGTTGCAGGGCTGGCTTGACGCGCAGCACGGTGGAGCCCGGCGCCCGTGAGCCGCATCGGAAGCGCCGGTGGGGACGGATCGCAATGAGTGCCGGCACGAAGGGCCGCTGGCCCGGCGGGGCGACGCAGCTCGCCGGGGTGGTGGGGGATCCCATCTCGCACACGATGTCGCCGCTGCTCCACAACGCCGGCTACGCCGCGTTGGGGCTTGACTGGTGCTACCTGGCGTTCCGGGTCGGCCGGGGCGATCTTCCCGAAGCGATGCGGGGCGCCCGGGCCCTCGGTCTGCGGGGGCTGTCGGTGACGACTCCGCACAAGGAGGCTGCGGCGGCGGCCGCCGACCAGCGAAGTGCGCTCGTGGAGCGGCTGGAGGCGGCGAACACGGTGGTCTTCCGCCACGGGATGTCCGTCGCCGACTCGACCGACGGCGCAGGATTTCTCGACGACCTGCGCACGGGGGCGGACTTTGACCCTGCGGATAAGACCGTGGCGGTCCTCGGAGCGGGAGGAGCCGCGCGCGCGGTGATCCTCGCGCTCGGCCAAGCGGGCGCGGCCGAGGTGCTCGTCGTGAACCGGACCGCCGCTCGCGGCGAGACTGCGGCGGCCCTGGCAGGAGCCACCGGGCGGACCGCCACGATCGAGGAGCTCGCCGGTGCCGATCTCGTGGTGCAGGCGACCTCCGCGGGCCTGAGGGGCTCGGCCTCGCTGGCGGGAGCGGCGGGAGATCCAATGGCCGAGATCGGCGCGCGCTGTCGCCCCGGTCAGATCGCCTACGACCTCGGCTATCACCCGGCCGTCAGCTCGTTCCTCGCAGCGGCGAGCGCCGCCGGCGCCGAGGTGCGCAACGGCCTGGGCATGCTGGTGCACCAAGCGGCCCGCCAATTCAGCCTCTTCACCGGAGAGCCGGCTCCGCTGCAGGCGATGTGGGCCGCGATCGACCTGCCCTCGGGGGGGGACCCGGGCCAGTAACCTGGCCGGTCGTGGCCGTCCACCTCCTCGACCGGGGCAGCCGGATCCGGCCGCGGCGCGAGGAGCACGGAGCGCTCTCGCTGCTGCGTCACCTCGATCTGACGCTCGTCAGCGCCACCGTCGCGGTGTCGGCGTTCGGGCTCGTGATGCTCTACTCCGCGACGCGGACCAAGTTCCCCCTCGAGCCCACGTACTACGTCAAGCACCAGCTCGTGTACATGGCGCTCGGCTTCGCGCTGATGGCGCTGTGCGCCTCGATCGACTACCGCCGGCTGAACCAGTGGGGCTATCCCATCTATGGGCTGGTGGTGCTCTCGCTGCTGGCGGTGTTCGCCGTCGGCAAGAGCCTGGCCGTGAGCAGCGGCGGAGGATCCCAGGCCCAGCGGTGGCTGCCGTTCGGCTCCGTCCACCTGCAGCCCTCCGAGTTCGGGGTGCTCGCGGTGATGATCGCCCTCGGTGTCTATGCGACCCGCCATGAGGGTCAGCTCGGCGCGCGTCGTGTCGCGGCGATGCTCGGTCTCGCCGCGGTGCCGATGATCCTTATCTTCAAACAGCCCGACCTCGGCACGACCATCGTCTTGACGGTGACGGTTGCCGCCCTGCTCGTTTTCGCGGGTATCCGCCTGCGGCTCCTGGCCCTGGCGCTCGTCGTGGTGGGCGCCCTCGTCGCGGTCAGCTTCGCCGGGCACCTTTTGCACAGCTACCAGCTGAGCCGGCTCACGTGCTTCCTGCACCCGGGCCAGAACGCCGCAGCGAACTGCGGCTACCAGCTGTCGGTCTCCGAGCAGGCGATCGGAGCGGGTGGGCTGCGCGGGACCGGGCTGTTCAACGGGGCCGTGACCAACCTGCAGTACGTGCCCGAGCAGTACGCCGACACGATCTTCTCGGCCGTCGGCGAGCAGACCGGTTTCGTCGGCGGCGCCGTGCTGCTCGGGCTGTTCGCTCTCATGGCGCTGCGAATGCTGCGGGCGATGCAGATGGCGCGAGACGTGCTCGGCCGGCTGCTCTGTGGCGGGGCGCTGATCTTCCTCGTCTTCTCGGTGTTCCAGAACATCGGCATGAACATCGGCATCATGCCGATCACGGGGATCCCGCTCCCGTTCGTCTCCTACGGCGGTTCGGCGTTGCTCGCCTTCTTCGCGGCGGTCGGGCTCGTCCTCAACGTCGAGATGCGGCGATACCGCCAGCGATGACCACGAAGCGGGTCGCCCCCGAGCACGCGGAGTCCCCCCAGGCAACGGAGCGGTCGGACGAGGACGAGCCGTCCCTCGGCTCCGAACTAGAACCGGACACGCCCGCCCTCCACGCGGGCACCGGGGCCGAGCCACCGCTGCAAGGGGACGAGATGAGCGAGCTGACGAGGGGAACGACCGGCGGCGGCGAGGCTCCCAGCGCGCCGCTACCTGGGGATTCAGCCGAGGACGGGACCTGGCTGGCGGAAGACGATGGGGACTGGGCGGCCACGGGCCTGGAGCTCGAGGGCGAGCTCGAGGCGCCCACAGCCGCTGGGGCTCGGACCGAGGAAGTGGGGCCTGAGGAACTGGGGCCTGACGAGCTCGGGCCAGAGGAGCTGGCGCCCGAGGAGCTGGCGCCCGAGGAGCTGGCGCCCGAGCAGTGGGCGCCGGAGCTCGACACCGGAGATCAGACGCCGAGCGAGCGGGTCTCGGGGACTGTCGTCGGCCCGCCGCTCGCCGAGCAGGACGTGGCCGAGCTCGACCAGCTGGCCCAGGACGAGCGTGAGGGCCTGCCTCTCGAGGACGAGCTCGTCCCGCTGCCCGATCCCTACGTCCAGGTGCGGTTCGTAGACGTCGTGATGGTCCTGCCGAGCATGAGCCCGGTCGTGATCCTGGAGGAGCTGGACTGGCCGTCGCGCCAGCTACGCATCCCGATCGGAGCGCCCGAGGGCGTGGCCATCGGGTATGCCTCGCGCGGGATCCGCACCCCCAAGCCCCTCACCCACGAGCTCATGATCGACCTTCTCGAGGCCTTCTCCCTCACCATCGACGCGGTGCGGATCACGGGGGTGAGCGGGGCGTCTTTCACGGCCGAGCTGACCTGCTCAGGCCCGAGCGGGAGCCGGACGCTGCCGTGCCGGCCGTCCGACGGCATCGCCCTCTGCCTGCGTCAGACCCTGTGGCCGCCCCTCCTCGTCGCACCGGAGGTCCTCGACCAACTGGGCGTCGGCGAGGATGGCACCACCGGCTGATTCGCTTCGTTCGAGATCCGCATCAACAGCGCCAACAGCGCGTAGTTCGCGACGAGCGAGGACCCTCCGTAGGAGACGAAGGGCAGGGTCACCCCGGTCAAGGGGAGCAGGCGGACCACGCCCGCCATGATGAAGAACGCCTGGAAGCCGAGCGTGGCGGTGAGCCCCACGGCGGCGAGCTTTGCGAACTCCGAGCGCGCCCTGACCGCGGCTCGAAAGCCGCTCACCACCAGCAGCAGGTAGGCGAGCACCACGGCGGCCGCTCCGGCCAAGCCGAGCTCCTCTCCGATGATGGAGAAGATGTAGTCGCTCTGGGCGACGGGCACCTGGGTGGCGAAGGTCCCCGGGATGGTGTTGCCACCGGTCCCCAGGCCGATACCGGTCCCGAAGAGGCCGCCTCGTCCGAAGGCGAGCTCGCCTTGCACCGGCTGGTCACCGATCCCCGTGGCGTACTTCCACGGGTCGAGCCACACCTGGATCCGCTCGTTGACCTGGGAGAGCACGTGGGAGGCGAGGAAGGTGGCCACAACGAACAAGGCGAGCCCGATCGCCAGGTAGGTCCACCGGCCGGTCGTGACCCAGATCATCGTGAGGAAAACGACGAACAAGATGAGCGAGAAGCCGATGTCGTGCTCCCCGAGGATCACGAGGAGCGACATCGCACCTGCGACCGCGATCGGCCCGAACGCGCGCAGGTCCGGAAGCAGGTGGTTGCCGATCCTGCGGGTCGGGATCGTGAGCAGCTCACGCTTTTCCACGAAGTAGGAGGCGAAGAAGATCACGAGCAGCAGCTTTGCGACCTCGACGGGCTGGAACTCGATCCCGTGGAATGCCACCCAGAGCTTCACGCCCTGGTTGGCGGCGCTGTTTCCGATCACCGGGAACAGGGGCGAGACGAGGAGCAAGAAGGCCACCGCGGCCATCAGGTAGCGGTAGCGCTCGAGGTCCCGGGAACGCCGGACGATGAGCAGGAGCAGGGTGTAGACACCGAGTCCGATCACGGTCCAGGCCACCTGCTGGCCGGCGGACGTCGGAACGATCCGTTCGATCATGACGTAGCCGATCCCGTTGAGCAGGAGGGCCACCGGGAGCAGGAGCGGGTCGGCGTCGGGCACCAGGCGCCGGTTGACCGCCTGGATGTAGAGCACGATGAGCGCCAGTCCGACGATGAAGCTGACGACGTGACTGGGCAGGGCGTTCGTCTTCGCGAGCGACTCCAGCAGCGTGGCGAAGAGAACCGCCACCGCCCCGACGAGCAGAAGGCCGAGCTCCGCCCGGCGGCGGGGCTTGGGTCGTCGGACGCGGCCGCCTCGGCGGCCAGTGCTGGGGGCGTCCGCGGGCAGCGTGGCGGCTGGCAGCGTCACGGCGAACAAGCTAGCCGGGCGCAGGGCTCGCACCTTGGACAACTAGGTTGGGAGCGGTGACGAACTACCTGGCGGAGCCCGACGGGGGCAACGGCACCGGCGACTCCGATCCGTTGGCGCGAGCGTCCACGGCGCACGGCGGCTCTGGCGGGGCGGTGGCCGAGGACGTGGCGATCGAGGGGGCGCCCGCCAAGGATCCGGCGAGCTTCGGGCCGGAGCGGTTCTTGAACCGCGAGCTCTCCTGGCTGGAGTTCGCCGACCGGATCCTCGACCTCGCCGACGGGCCCGCCCAGCCGCTGCTCGAGCGGGTGAAGTTCCTGGCGATCTTCTCCTCGGGGGTCGACGAGTTTTTCCAAGTCCGCATCGCCGGCCTGAAGGACCAGTTGGCCGCGGGGGTGCGTACGCGCTCGGCGGACGGCCGGACCGTGCGCGAGCAGCTGAAGGTGGTCCGTGCCAAGGCCCTTGAGCTCGAGGCGCGCCAGGCGGCCATCTTCGCCGCGCTCGTGCCGCAGCTGGCGGCCGAGGGAATCTGTCTCACCGACTACGCGCCGCTCGACGACGAGGCGAAACAGCAGCTCAGCGTGATCTTCGAGCGGGATATTTACCCGGTGCTGACGCCCCTCGCGGTCGACCCGGGTCATCCCTTCCCCTACATCTCCAACCTCTCGCTCAACCTGGCGGTGCTCGTCGAGGATCCCCTTACCCATGAGCGGCGCTTTGCCCGGGTGAAGGTTCCGCCATTGCTGCCGCGCTTTGTGCCGTTGCCCGACGGCGAGCGCTACGTCCCGCTCGAGCAGGTGATCGCCGGGAACCTCGGCCAGCTGTTCCCCGGGATGAAGCTCGGCGCCCATTACGCCTTTCGGGTGACCCGCAACGCCGATCTGGAACTCGAGGACGAGGGAGCCGACGACCTGCTCGAGGCGGTTGAGGTCGAGCTCCGCCGCCGTCGCTTCGGACGGGCGGTCCGCTTGGAGGCGGACCCCGACGTCGACAAAGAGGTCCTCGACCTCTTGCTGCGAGAGCTCGAGCTCGAGCCGGAGGACGTCTACGGCGCCCACGCGCCGCTCGATCTCGCCCAGTTGTGGGCGATCACCATGCAGGACCGACCGGATCTCCTCGCCCCCGCCTGGACGCCGCTGACCCCGCCCCTGCTCACGACCGTGGCCGACGAGCCGGTCGACCTCTTCGCGGTCCTGAGGGAGCGGGACGTGCTCGTCCAGCACCCTTACGAGTCCTTCGCCTCCTCGGTGGAGGCCTTCATCTCCCAGGCGGCCTCGGACCCGGACGTGCTGGCGATCAAGCAGACGCTGTACCGGACCTCGGGGGACGCTCCCTTCGTGTCGATGCTCGCCCGCGCGGCGGACGCCGGAAAGCAGGTGGCCGCACTCGTCGAGCTGAAGGCCCGCTTCGACGAGCAGCGCAACATCGTGTGGGCGCGCCGGCTCGAGCAGGCCGGTGTGCACGTCGTCTACGGACTGGTCGGCCTCAAGACGCACTCGAAGACAGCCCTCGTCGTGCGGCGCGAGGAAGACGGCATCCGCCGCTACTGCCACATCGGGACGGGCAACTACAACTCCGACACCGCCAAGGTCTACGAAGACATCGGCCTCTTGACCTCCGACCCCGATCTCGGGGCGGATCTCACCGACCTGTTCAACCATCTGACCGGCTTCTCTCGTTCGGTCCGCTCGCGCAGCCTGATCCTCGCCCCCGACCGGTTCCGCAGCTGGTTCCTCGAGGAGGTCGCGCTCGAGACCGAGGCCGGCGAGGCCGGCCACGTCGTGCTCAAGTGCAACGGGCTGACGGACCCCGAGATCATCGACTCGCTCTATCGCGCCTCCCAGGCCGGGGCACGCGTGGAGCTCGTCGTGCGCAGCGTCTGCTCGCTGCGACCGGGCGTGCCCGGGCTCTCCGAGGGCATCACCGTCCGCTCGATCGTCGGCCGCTTCCTCGAGCACTCCCGGATCTACCGCTTCGGCGAGCCGGACGACGAGATCCGCTCGTTGCAGGCGGCCGGCGTCTGCGGGGACGAGCC
>JAODBN010000126.1 GCA_025463965.1 Acidimicrobiaceae bacterium | reverse complement strand
TCGACGCCGGACCCACACGATCGTGCGCGCCCCGTTGACTCGCTGGACGCGGTGAACCCAGTCAATCCGCGTGCCGTGGTGAACGACCGGCACGCTTACGCAGCTCGTCGCGGTGGTCGTGGTCGTGCTGGCCCCTGCCGGTGCTGCAACGCCAAGGGCCGCGGCGACGAGAGCGACCAGGGCGAGAATCGGTTTCATGCGGCACCGCCTCCGTTTCGTGGCACAAGGCGCAGGATAGGTGCGACTGGCTTAGTCACGGGCCAAGGGGGATCGACCGGAGGAAGGTCAGGGGGAGGAACGGCGCGGAGAGCCTCGAAGATGAGACCAGCGAACTCCTCGCGCAGCTCGAACCAGTCGGGCGATCCTCGCCCACGGGCACTCGTCGCAGCTCTTCACCGCTTGCTCACGCCCTTCAAGCGGGCAAGCGCCTCGTCGCTGATGATGCCGCGCCCCAGCATCTCCACCACGCGGGTGTGCTCATCGAACCGCTGGAGGCAGTCGAACAAGGCGGTTTCGATCTGGGTCAGCACAGTGATGTTCTCCCCGTGCCCGTTCGGGAGCAGCCGGTCGAGATCGTTCACGGAGTCAAGGACGAGGGCGCGAAGGCTCACGATGTGGTCGGTGAACTTGTCCCGCGCGAGCGGTAGCCAGTCGGCTGCCATGACCATTTCGTCATGCTCGCTCGGCTCCTCGGGGACGACGACCACCTCCTCCTCGCTGCTCTCTGCCCTCGCGGCGTCGTCGGGCGCGGCAGTGGGCGGCGGGGGAGATGCCTGGGCGTCGGCATCCTCCTCGATCGTCTCGATCAGCTGGACCAGTTGGCTGGTGAGATCGCCGACGAGCCCTCGCCCGGAGCGCTCATAGAAGGCATCTTCGCCAAACTGGACCCACTTGTCCGGTTCCCAGGTGGCCTCCTCGGCGTTCCATGCAACCTCGTAACGCACGGTGAGTGTCCTCGCCCGGGCCACAGTCGGTGCCAGGGTCTCGATCGTCAGACGGAGCTCGGAGGCGAGGGCCTCGTGCTCTTGGCGAAGCTCCTCAAGTGAGGGCGCGTCGCGTCCTATGGTTGCCATGTCGGTACCTCCAGGTACATGGATGGTGCAGGCCAGACCCGGGGAGGTTGCAGCCTCGCCCGGGTCACGTTGTCTCTGCCGCAGCATCCACCTTCAGGAGATGATTGTCAACTAGCGTCCAAGTTCGTGCACCACCTCATGGGCCTGACTGAGATCGCCGAGCTGCTGAACATGACCCGGCAAGGGGCGGACAAGTTGGTAAGGCGCGAGCCGACGTTTCCTGAGCCGACCGCGATCCTCACCGGTACCAGGATTTGGGAGCGCGAGGCAGTGGAGGGTTGGGCGCTACGTACCGGCCGCCTACCTGATGAGCGGCGTACGTGGTGGGTCACAGCGCTAACTCTTCCGCCCGGATCGCCCCCCACGTCGAAGCCCTTGTACCTTGTGCACTTACTGCGAGCGAATGGCTCAATGACTCTCTGCGGTCTCGGGGTGCCTGAGAGAGAGATCGGTTGTGCCGGATTCGCCACCGTTGACGCGCCCAACCGCTGTCCTGCGTGCCAGGCATCGGAGACGGTGCCGGAAAAGACGGGGCCGCGATGAGCATTACCTCCTACGCCAGCTCGGGAATGCTGACCGTCAGCGAGGCCGCCGAGCGCGAGTCGCTGGCCGTCTCGACGATCCGCAACGCCATCCGCGACGGCGAGTTGGTCGGCAGACGGATCGGACGCGCCGTGCGGATTCGGGTAGCGGACCTCGAAGCCTGGGAGCGCTCGCTGCCGACGATGGGACCATCTGAGGGCGTGGCCCGCAGGAAGGTCTAACGGCTCTATGTCGCGCGAAGCTACGGCTGTGTTGTCCAAGGACATTGCCGTCGGAGGTGAGTACGGCATCCGTCATCCGATTACGGCGAAATCGGTGCCGCTCTTGCGGGCGAAGGTCCTTCGCAAGGAACCCTACGTGGCGACGCTCGAGTGGGCTGACGGCGATGATTCCCGGAACGACCAGGTCGGCTATGCAGCGTTCGTCTGCCCGTGGGCTGACGCGGACGAACAGATGCGTAATGACCTCGAGCAGCTAGCGCACCTTGAAGACAGCGGTCAGGAACGCGAACTCACTTACGCCGAGGCAGCCCGGATGCTGGGAGTTACCCCGACGAAGGTTCGGGGGATGTTGATCGATCCCACCTTTAGAGACGTCGTCAGTCGGCCACGGCGACGTGGCGAGCGCAGGTATGCAATCCGGTACGGGGGACTCCAGCAATGGATCGCCGACCCCGAGCGCGAGCGTGAGAAGGCTGCGGCCGAGGCGGCCGAAGAGTCGGCGCGCTCAGGGAAACAGCGAGCTGAGGCGGAGGAGGTCCAGCGCAACGCTGACCCCGGTGATTGGGAGACGAAAGAGGCACTCACCGTCGAGGAGGTTGCGGCGATCCTCAGAATGTCACCGTCGGGTGTGACGGCGGCCCTCGCTAGGGGAGAGATTGCTGGCGGCTTTCGGGTTGGCACGCGCTGGCGGGTCGCTCGGCGGCGCTTCGAGCGCTTTCTTGCCTCTGAACCCGAGCCGAGTCACTTCACTCGAGCAGAAGCGCTCGATCTCCTCGGCCGGGCCCTCACGGTCTCTCAGATGGCCCACCTGGACTTTGAGTTGGCGGTGACCCGAGCGGTTGAACTCGGGGCGTCTTGGGATCTGATCGGCAGCGTGCTCCGCACAAGTGGTCGCCAGGCGGAGACGTGGTATCGAAGCTTCGTTAGCACCAGGATGAACTCGGTGCTGTGGCCACCCCGACCGCCGTTCGAGAAGCAACGCGACGCTCTCGATGAGCCGACCTCGCGCACGACCGTCAAGGACCCCAGAACCGGTGAGGAGCTTCCGTTGCTCCTCACTATGAGCGAAGCGGGAAAGCTCCTCGGCATAGCCCCAGCTACCGTGCGAGCGATGATCGACGCCCAGGAGATCAAGGCTGTCAGCATGGCCAACGGCCGACCGAAGGTCGTCACTGCGAGTCTCCTCGAACAGATGGGAGTGCGATGACCGGTTTCCAGAGCGGGACTCCGAAGCCCTAACAATCAAAATCGGAGGCACGTCGATACGGTCAGCTCGACACCCCAACGACAAGGGAGCCGGGATGACCATTGGAGGGAACATCGGATATTGCGACGAGCCGGGCTGTCCTGTCTCCGACGGGCTTACGATCAGCCTCGGACAGCCGTCGGCGCCCGTCACAGTTCAGAGTGTGCGCGCCCACCTTGCCGACAAGCGGTGGACGTTCGACGGCGCCCTCGACTACTGCCCGGAACACGCGCCGAGCGCAGATGCGTCCTGTTCGGTTTGTCCGTTCGTGTCGATCCAGATGGTGAACGGCGTCGCCTACTGCCTCCAGCACATCCCGGTCTGAACGCTGAAAGACCCCACCAGGACTGGGGAGAGCGGACGCGAATCGGAAGGCGCTAGGGGCGCCAGTCCACCCAGGCGGGCTTGTCGGAATCATCGATCCGCCAAACATCCGGCGGAGACCATTCGCCGCGTAGGGCGAAACGGTACCGGTTGCCGAAGACGTCCGAGCACAGAAGCACTGATCGAATGCGCTCTCCATCGGCGGTGAAGACTTCGGGCGGCAGATTGCCTCCGCCCCGGGTGTTTGACGGCCCCACTCTCCCGCCCGCTCCCATGTCGATTGGATCTAGATAGCACCAGAGGTCGCTCTCGTCGCGCGACACGTACGAGAGCGCGAGTGCTGGCCCGGCGCCAACGTTCATGATCTGGATTCCTTGCTCCACGTACGTGTGTTCCATTGGCAGCGCTTGTCCACCGCTCTTCACAAGCCAAGGCTGCCAGGTGAGCTGGCGATCCCTCGCGGCCTCTCCGGCGAGTTGGAGCGTTGCCGCTGCCTCTTGAACGGCCGCATCGGCAGCGCGTCGGGCTTGCGCTACCGACGCAGCGGTGAAAACGGCCAGCACGAGCGTGGCACCCGCCACAGCGATCGATGCCCAATCGGCGACTGTGACGGTTGCTAGCACGGCGTTGCAGCCTCGCCGCTTGTCAACGCCGTTGTCAACGGGACGACGCAACGGACGCCCCCACCATAAGGTTAGAGATGGGGAAGCAGGAAAGGCCCTCTGACCTCGGTTACTCCCTCTGAGGGTGCTACCGAAGCTGCCCCCGAACGATCAATAACGCCGCAACATCAAGGAACATGGGCCGTCGAACAAGTGTACGAGCCAGTGGACCTGACCAGCGCAAATAGCACCGGCCGGTATTCCTCGGCACGGCCGGGCGGTGTCTGGGGGTCAAGAGGTCCCGGGTTCAAATCCCGGCAGCCCGACTCACGAAGTAGCTGGTCCACCCCCTGATTGACATGCAGCGAGCAATTAGCAGGTTGGCTCACCCCTCCTCTCCCGGTACAGCGGCAGCACGCTGACCAGGGGATTCGCATAGCCGCGCAGCTGTCGCTTGAAGGCTGGAGTCAGCCACTCGCTCGCCGCGCTCGAACAGAGCCGCGAGCGCAGCGCGGTCGTCGGAATCGCCGCTGCAACTCGGGCTAGGCAATTGATCTCTCGTTTCAGTGATCCCTTCACCCATTCCGCTCGTATGCCCAAGAGGCGAGCCTTGAACGTTCTGGCTCGGAGCGAAAATCGAGGAGGGAACCTGTGGGGCGTACTAACGCTGCACCGTCATTGTTCGCAGCTCTCTTGGTAGCTGGGGGCGCCGCGATCGTGGGCGGCGGAGGCCTGGCAGGTGGGTCTCTTGTGCGGTCCTCGACCGGATCGCCCTTCCTCGCGTCACTCGGCAAGCCGAGACAAGTGGCTTCCACCGTTCCCGCGAATGGTGACGTCAATCCCTACGGCATTGCCGTGGTGCCAAAAACGGTCGGAAAGCTAATTAAAGGCGACGCGCTCGTCAGCAATTTCAATGACAAAGCCAATGTGCAGGGAACCGGCAAGACAATCGTGGAGGTCTCCCCGACCGGTGTGAGGAGCACGTTCGCGACGATCGGACCCATGCCGGCATCGAAGGCATGCCCGGGAGGGATCGGGCTCACAACCGCACTGTCAATCCTTCCGGGTGGTTGGGTCGTAGTCGGGAGCTTGCCTGCCGGTGCTGGCGGGGCGTTGCCGCTCGCCAACCCCGCTGGATGTCTTCTCGTGCTCAACAGCAGCGGGCCTGTGGCCGAAACGTGGACCAATCAGAACATCAATGGCCCTTGGGATATGACCGAGGCCGCGACCAGCTCGGGTGTCGACCTGTTCGTCTCGAACGTGCTCAGTCGACCGAAAGGAACCACGACGACGCCAACGAGTGGCAATTTGTCCACGATCGTTCGCATCGCCGTCTCGCTGACTCCAGGCCAGTTGCCCCGAATGACCGGCCTGACGGTCATTGGAACGGGATTTCTGTCGAAGGCAAACAAGGCCGCCTTCGTACAAGGGCCGACCGGTATCGCGCTCGGCGGAAACGGCACCCTTTACGTCGCGGGGACCGTCCGGAACCACATCAGTGAGATCCCGAATGCGACGACGCGGACGACCGCCGTCGCGGATGGTGCGATCACTTTGTCCTCAGGTGGTTGGCTGAATGGTCCGCTCGGGATGACGATCGCTCCGAACGGCGATGTAGTTGTCGTGAACGCCAACGACGGCAACGCCGTGGAGATCAGCCCCCAAGGTCACCAGGTTGCGAAAAAGACCCTCGTCCCCAATGGCTCTGGCGACCTCTTCGGAGCGACGGTCGCCCAAGGCGGCAAGGAACTACTCTTCGTCAACGACGCGGCCACCGCCAACGCGCTCGACATAGCGAGTGCCGGATAGTTCGAAGGCAGCTGCCATCGGGGAGTGAAGAGGCGAACAATCGGCGTGCCGCTCGACCCGTGATGACCCGTTGGTCAGGAGACGCCCGTGAGTGGCAAGGACCTCCGTCAGTCCGTTGCCCGTCGCGATCACGAGTCTTGGGCACCTCGCTCGGATCGTGACCCGATCAGGATCCTCCAGGAGCAGAACGCAAGGCGCATTCCCGAGCTCGTACCGCTACGCATTGCTCGGATGATCGAGTCCCCATTCGCGTACTACCGAGGTGCCGCCGCGGTGATGGCGTCCGATCTCTCGACGACACCGGTGACCAGCATCGAAGTCCATGCCAGTGGAGACGCCCACCTGTTGAACTTCGGGCTCTTCGGATCGCCGGAGCGGACACTGCTCTTCGACCTCAATGACTTCGATGAGACGTTGTTCGCGCCGTGGGAGTGGGACGTCAAACGGCTTGCAGCCAGTGCCACGGTGGCGGCACGACAGAACGGACTCGACGACTTCGACGCCGCGGAGATAACTCGCGCTGGCGTGCGCTCGTACCGCCAGCGGATGGCCGCGTTTGCTCAGATGGCGGCCCTCGACGTCTTCTACTCCCGCGTCGAAGCCGAGAAGGCGTTGTCGCTGTCGAAAGTAGCGAGTCCCGGGGTGAGAAAGCAGTTGGACAAGGCCAGGCAGAACACGTCGAGCCGGGTGATCAGCAAACTCACATTTACGAGCGCCGAAGGCGCCCCACGAATCATCGATCAACCTCCGTTCCTGTCCCACTCCCGAGAGCTGGAGAGTGAGGAGCTGATCGGGAGGTTCTTCGAGACCTATCGCTCCACGGTTCGAAATGACGTGCAGCTGCTGTTGCAGACCTTTCGCCTCGTGGACGTCGCCCGCAAGGTCGTCGGCGTCGGGAGTGTCGGAACGCGGTGCTACATCGCGCTGCTCCTCGACCGCCGAGACGCCCCGCTCTTCCTGCAGATCAAAGAGGCTGAACGCTCGGTGTTGGAGCCACACTGGAAGCGGACCATTGTGGAACGGCAAGGAGAGAGGGTCGTCCAGGGCCAACGGATCATGCAGGCGGCGAGCGACGTGTTTCTGGGTTGGGCCAGCGATGAAGAAGGACGAGACTTCTACGTCAGGCAGCTCAAGGACATGAAGGGCGCAGTGGACGTCGCGAGCCTGAGTGCCCCCGCGCTGCGGGAGTATCTCGAGCTCTGCGGATGGACCCTCGCCAGAGCACATGCGCAATCCGGCGCCGCTCGGGAGATCTCGGAGTATCTCGGCAGCGGCGACCCATTCGACGAGGCGATCACGACGTTCGCAAAGAGCTACGCCGACCAGAACTCTCTCGACTACCAAGCCCTCGTCGATGCGGTCAGGGCTGGCAACATCGCGGCGATGACGGCGTGACTGCGCCCCGCCGCTCCTCTACGTGCAGCGATGGACGGTGATCAACCGCCGGATCGCCGCGGGTCATCGTCTCAGTCACCTTGGTCGCCCTTTTGATCTGCGACGTCTCGATCGGGCGCATTAGGAATTGGTGGAACGTTCACTCTCTGACCGGCAACATCGTTTCGAGCCTGCTGCTGATCGCCGTCACGGGCCTCGTGCTGGACGAGGTCGTCGCACGTCGACAGCGGCGCGAACGTGAGGTTTCGGTGGCGGCTCAAGCGCTCATTGTTTACGGACAGGCGCGCCGGACCTGTGAGGCGATCGTCGGAACCGAGCGAGATGCGAGTGACTTGAGAGCGGCGAAGGATGAAGCGCGGGATCTGGCGAGCATGGTCCTCACCGCGTCATCGAGCCTGTTCGACGACCCCGAGGGCCGCGAGTTCCTCAGTCGAGTTCAGAGGCTTATCGGCGCGCTTTATCTCGCGTCCAGCGCATCTCCGTCCGACTCAGTTCGCGCGGAGTTGGACAAGGTGAAAACGGAGATGGAGAGGGTGACGTTCTCGGCGCAACCACTCATGGCCCGAATTCCGGCTGATCTGCTCCCGAACCTCGACGCTCTGTCAGATACTGGCGACGCCCGAACCTGAGCGCACAACGGTCGGATAGAGCGCGCTCTCGGTTAGGCAATCAGTCGCGTCCGAAGAGTCGTTAGACCAGGACATCATTATGAAGCATGCACGGGCGCCAAGCCATCTGCGCGCCGGGATATCACGTTCAACGAGGTACGAGCTTCGTAGACTGCCCGGACGATGACCGATCTCCAGAATTCGACCGAACCAGCAGGGTCTGCCTCAGCTCCGCCGCCTCTACCTGGAAACAGCGATGGGACTCGAGTCGCGACGGAAGTCAGGGGCGTTCGCCAACCGAGGAGATTCGGAGCCGGCCTCTTCGTCGTTCTACTCCTGGTGGGAGTCGCCGTTCTTATCGCGTTCTTCGACGCCGTAAGACATTGGCTCGCCCTTCATACAGGCACCCTCCACGGGGGGCCGGATATCTACTACAACTTCTGGTCGGGCTTCGGCTCCGACCTCGGCGAGGCGACCCTCATCAGTGCGGTCGGTCTCGGGGTGTACACCGGTGTCCGAAAGGTGAATTGCCACACGAAGGGGTGTTGGAGGATTGGCCATCATCCCTTAGAAGGCACTCCGTACATCTTGTGTCGCCACCACCACCCGAACGTGCCGACTGAGGGCGCTTCCCATGAACACATTCTCGAGGAGCACCGCAAGTACAAAGAAGCTCGAGACGGTAGGAACTCCTAGTCAGGCTCGCTCTCTGACATCGTTGCTCCTTCGCTCGTCACAGCAGCCTGGGCACCCCAGCCCGACTGCTATGTACCCGTGCGCTCGCGGTGCTTGCAACCTGGCCAGCAGCAGGGCCGACGCTGGCCTTCCTCCAGCTCCTCTTGGGTCCGTCGAATGCGGCGTTGGCGGGTCGTCCCCTGCTTGGCATCTTCGACCCAACAGATGAACTCGTTCCGGGCCAAAAGCGTGATGTCCTTCCACGCATCAAGTGCTGTGGGATTCGCGAGCAGCGCCTTACGCAGGTCTCCTGGAATCTCGTGCACCGACCCACCGGGCACCTGCGCGCTGCTCACAGGGCCACGGTAGCGACCCGGGGAAAGCCCCTTACGGCCTTTACGAGGTCGCCGCGCTCGCAGCATCTCTACGAGGAGCCAAACGTCCTTCGGAGTGAGCGAGTGTCCGGAGTCGTTGGCGTCGCGGTCGAGGCGCTTTGGGGACAACAAAGCAATCATCACCTAGCGTGCGGCCGCGGCGTGGCCCCGGCGTGGCCCCGGCGGCGCATGGCTCGCCGGGGCCACGTGGCGACGGGTGGTTCGCCAGGTGACCTAACGGACGTTTCCCGGAGCAAGGTTGAGCGCGAACGAGTGCGAATTCAGAGGCTGGCCGACCAGCCGCCAGTTAGTGGATCTGTCGCGTGTCTTCCGCATCGAGCGGTGGCCTGCGGGCTGGGTTCTCGCCTCGGTGCCGGTCACAGGGCCTAGGCGGGCAGAGAGTTCCGGCAGTTAGATCCGACCGCTGGTAGAACGCGTAGCGAGGCGAGCAGCCGGCAGACTGCCGACTGCTCGCCCCGCGAGCACTGTTCCGGTGTTCGGGAGGGCTAGCCCTCCTTGGCCACGACCGATGCCAGCTGCTTCGGAGACACCGTGCCGCGCACGGTGTTGTTCAGGCTCGAGTTGAAGCCCTCCATCTGGAAGCCGCTGAAGACATTGTGGAACTGGTTGAAGTCGTCGTTACCAGACGCGCCCTGGTAGTTGATCTTCTGGCCCTTCTTGATCAGTGCGACGCACGAGGCATACGTTCCACACTGCGCGCCAGGGGGGTTCGACACCTTGGTGATGTCCTTCACCCAGACCTTAGGGTCGGTTGACTTGGCCATCGTCATCGCGAGAGCCGAGATGACGATCGAGTCGTACTCGTTGAAGCTCGTCGGCAGGATCGTCGTCGTGTGCCAAGTCTTCTGGTAGTCAGAAAGGAAGTGGTTGTACGACGCACCCGACGGCGAGGCTGGCAGCGCTGCGGTGAGGTCCTGCGCCGCGGTCGGGCCGAAGGCCTTGGCGTAAGCACCCTGCGGAGCCGACTGGAGGTCGTCACCGATCCACTGGGTGTTCATGTCCCCGAGCTGCTGGCCGTCGGAGAACAGCGTCGCCGCGGTCTGGGAGTCCATCGAGTCGAATATCACCGCCGGCTTCTTGGAGAACGCCTGCGTCAGCTCGGTGTTGTACGAGGACTGACCGGGCGTCAAGGTGATGGTGGCGTCAATCTTCCCACCAAGGGCCTTGAAGGCCTTGATGAGCGGCGGGACGAAGCCCTGCGAGTTGGCCGAGTTGTCGAAGATCAGCGACGCTGACTTCAATCCGTGGCTGATCGCGTAGTACGCCATGGCGATCGCCTCGTTCGAGTCAGACGACGAGGTCCGGAACACGTAGGGGTAGTTCATGCTGTCGAGGGTGGTGAGACCACCGACCATGAAGTCCACCACGTTGTTCGGCTGGAACTGCTTGATGACAGCCTCGATCGTCGGCGAGAACGGGCCGACGACGAGCGTGGGGTGGTGGAGCATCAGGTTGCGGAACGCCGGCAGGGCGTCGACCGAGTCAGCGGCGTCGTCGACGTAGGCGCTCTTCAGCTGATGCCCGAGGACACCACCGTTGTGGTTGACCTCGTAAATGCCCACTGAGACCCCATGGGTGCCCCACTGGGACAGGAGCGACTTCGAGCCGGTGAACGGGAAGATGCCGCCGACCACAAGCGTCGAGGAAGACGCCGAGGACTTGTGTGCCTTGGTCGCAGGCGAGCTCGCCGAAGCGACGCTTCCGGTACCGAGTGCCATCGCGCCGGCGAGCGCGAATCCCGCTGCCGCATTTCGACGCCATTTGGCGTTTCGCATATGTTCCCCCTTGTTTGTTGGTTGTTGCTGTGAGGTTGTTGCACCGCCGATGGACCCTTGCCGGGCTAGTTCGCGTGTGAACGCCCGAGGAAGATCGACGCGAGGTCGAGCGAGGCGATCTCGCTCGCGGTTCCGTGGCTGTGATCCCTGCCCGCCACGAAGATGTGGACGAAGTCCGAGTGCTTGAGCGCACGCTCGACGTTCTGCTCCACGACCAGGACAGCGGTGTTCAGCTGAGAGATGCGGGCGATCTGGTTCCAGACGACGTCGGTGTACGCGGGAGAGAGGCCAGCGGTGGGCTCGTCCAGCATGATCACAGCGGGGTCCACCATCAACGCCCGGGCGATGGCCAGGAGGTTCTGCTGGCCACCCGAGAGAAAGCCGGCCTTTTTGTCCTTCGCCTTTTCGAGGTCGGTGAAGATGCCGAGGATCTCCTCGATGCGCGCCGAGGGGTCGGCGCGCGAGGCGAATCCGCCGACCTCGAGGTTCTCGCGCACGGTGAGACGCTTGAACACGTTGTCGTTCTGCGGCACGTAGACGAGGCCATGGCGAGGGATCTGATGGCCGGGCATCCTCGTGATGTCGACGTCGTTCACGACGATGCGGCCGGACATCGGCCGCAGGATGCCGACGAGGGTCTTGGCGAAGGTGGACTTGCCGGCGCCGTTCGGTCCGATGATGGTCGTCACGGTCCCGAGGTCAGCCGTCAGTGAGATGTCGTTGATGATCGGGGTGCGCCCGTAACCGGCGCACACGGATTCAGTGAGCAGTGCTGGCATCGATCACCTCACCCAGGTAGGCCTTGACCACTGCGGCGTTCTCGCGTAGCTCGCTGAGTCGGCCCGTCGCGAGTGTCCGTCCCTCGGCGAGGACGATGACGTGGTCGCAGATCTGCTCGACGACGTTCAGGTTGTGCTCGATCATCAGCACGGTGACGCCGTCTCGCTTGAGGTCCAGGATGTACCCGCCGATCTTCTCGATGAGCGCCGGATTCACGCCCGCCATCGGCTCGTCGAGGAGGAGGATCTTCGGCGAAGACATGACCGAGCGGGAGATCTCGAGGAGCTTCTTCTGGCCTCCCGAGAGGTCGCTGGCCCGGTTGTCGCGGAGCTTGTAGAGCCCGTAGGTGTCGAGGATCTGGAGGGCGTGCTCGACGTGCTCGCGCTCTTGGCGCTTCACGAGGCTCGGCCGAAACATGACGTTGAAGAGCGACTCGCCGGCCTGCTCGCGGGGCGCCACGAGCAGGTTCTCGAGCACGGTCAGCCCGCCGAGCTCCCTCGAGAGCTGGAAGGTGCGCATCAGGCCGAGGCGAGCGATGCGATAGCTCGGCCAGTTGGTTACTTCCGTTGTGCCGATGAACTCCCGGCCGCTATCACAGGTCATCGAGCCGGACAAGATGTTGACGACGGTCGTCTTGCCCGCACCGTTTGGACCGATGAGGGCGGTGATCTTTCCCTCGGGGACTTCGAAGGCGGCGCCGTTCACGGCGTGAACTCCTTGGAACGCCTTGGTTACGCCTTCGCAGCGTAGAGCTGCGCTCTCTTCGAGGGCGCTCATCGGTCCGGCTGCACCGCTCATCGCCGGTCCACTCGCCGTCCACTCACTCATTGCCGCTCCCGATCTCTTGGACCGCGGCGGATTCGATGTTGGACTGCGGAGAGACCGCAAGGGCCTTATCGTCGGAGATCCTTCCCGGCTCGGCTAGGAGCGGCTCACGCACCCCGAAGGTGATGGCTCGTCGGACCCGCTCGGGCACGACGCCTTGGGGCCGGAACCAGAGCATCACCATGAGCAGACCGCCGATCACGACCGCGTCGATGTACTCGATCAGGCCCGGATGCCCAGGGATCGCGGGCAGGAAGGCCGGCAGGTGGACAAGGAGAGTCTCCACCAGCAACGAGCCGACGAGCAGACCGAGGTTGTTCCCGACGCCTCCGACGATGATCACGGCGAAGACGACGAAGGTTTCTCCCGGGAGCCACGCCGTCGGGTTGAACGATCCGCTGAACTGCATGATCAGGCCGCCGCCGATCCCCGCGTAGAACGAGCCGATCAGCATGGACTTCAGCTGGAGGCGGAAGACGTCCTTGCCGAGCGCAGCAGCGACGACGTCGTCATCGCGGATCGCCCGGAAGGTCCGCCCCATCGGCGAGCGGGTGATCCTGCTCATGACGAACCACATGATCAGCGCGATCGCGCCCGTGACCCCGGCGAAGAATGGGATGAACGAGTTCGTCGTGAGATGCAGGACTCCGGCGAAGGGCTCGGGGACGTTGTAGAGGCCGTCGGCACCGTTGAACAGCGGGACATAGGTG
>JAODBN010000112.1 GCA_025463965.1 Acidimicrobiaceae bacterium | reverse complement strand
AGGAGGCGCGGCGAGGATGCGCTGACAGGTACGGACTCCCGCGGCGAGAACCTCGCGGTCCAGGCCGCCGCGGTCGCTTAGATAGCGGGGGTCGATCCGAGGCGCGACGGCGGGGTCGGGCGACGAGATGCTGACCGCCCCGCGGCTTTCTGGCTGGAGGAGCACCGCGGCGAGGCTGACCCCGTGTCGCTCGGGCAGGCGGAGGCCCTCGTCGAGGAAGGGGACCGGGAGGAAGACCAGCTCGAGGTCGGGCCCAGCCAGTCCGGGCCGGCTGGAGAGGAAGGCCATCGCCTCAGCCACCGTCGAGGTGAGCGGCCCTCGCCGGCCGATCAGGTAGCGGGCGAGCGCCCTCGCCGTTCGCGCCGAGGTAAGGGTGACCTTGCGTCGGCTGGCGACCGCGATCCCGCTCGTCAGGTGGTCCTGGAGGTTCTCGCCCACCGCTGGCCGGTCGGCCACGACGTCGATCCCGAGGCGTGCGAGGTCCTCGCCGCGCCCGACGCCGGAGCACAAAAGAAGCTGTGGCGACCCGATCGCCCCGGCCGCCAACACGACCTCCCGGGTTGCCTGCACCGCGGAGACCGACCGCCCCGAGCGGTAGCCCACTCCGGTGGCACGCCGTCCGCTGAACACGATCTCCGTTGCCTGCGCGCCCGTCCGCACGACGAGGTTCTGGCGGTGGCGGGCTGGCCTCAGGTAGGCGTCCGCCGCGCTGACACGCCGCCCGCGGCGTTGGGTGACGACGAACTCGCTCGCTCCTTGCCCGCCTGCGTTCGGGTCGTCGAGGCGCGCCATCCCGATCTGCTCGGCGGCCTCGAGGAACCGGCCCGTGAGGGGGTTCGGATCGCGCAGTGCCGAGACCGGCATCGGACCACCCGAGCCGTGCAGCGGATCGTCGGGGGTGGCGCCCTCGGTGTCCTCGATCTTCAAGAAGGTCGGGAGCAGCGCCTCGTAGGACCAGGTGGGGCCAGCACAGGAGGCCCACGCGTCGTAGTCGGCAGGAAACCCGCGCACCCACAGCATCGCGTTCAGCGAGGAGGATCCGCCGAGGACCTTCCCCCGCGGCCAGAAGACCCGCCGGTCTCCGAGCTGGGCCTGCGCCACGGTGCGGTATGCCCAGTCCAGGCGCCCGTCGAAGAGCTGGGGGAAGGCGGCGGGGATGTGCACGTAGGGGTGACGATCCCGAGGACCGGCCTCGAGCAAGAGCACCGAGTTCCCCGGGTCCTCGCTCAATCGAGCGGCCAGTACGCAGCCGGCCGAGCCGGCGCCGACCACCACGTAGTCGAAGCGCTCCAACGGATCCCTCCCCGCACGGGAGCGGCCACGATATCCCTAGCCTCTCGGGTCGTGGTGACCAGCGAGCTCTCGGTTGACAGCGGCAGTTGCCGCTTCGTCGAGCTCACCGAGGAGATCGCCGGCTTCTGCTCAGGCCATGGGGACGGCCTGTGCCACATCTTCGTCCCGCACGCCACCGCCGGGCTCGCCGTGATGGAGACCGGTTCGGGGTCAGAAGACGACCTCTCGGCGGCGATCGACCGACTCCTCCCGCGAGACGACCGCTACCGGCACCGGCACGGCTCCCCCGGCCATGGTGCCGACCACGTGTTGCCGGCCTTCGTGGCGCCATTCCTCGTGCTGGCGGTGCACGGCGGACGGCTCCTGCTCGGCACTTGGCAGTCGGTCGTCCTCGTCGACACCAACGCCGATAATCCCGACCGGCGGGTGCTCTTGAGTTTCTTGCCCGGCGGTCCGAGCTGAGCGCGCTCTTCGGTCAGGGAGCGTCGTCCGGCAGGCGGCTGCTGCTCGGCGCGGCCGCGTGGAGCTTGCTGCTCTTGTTGCTCGCGTGGCGCGTGCCGGTACTGAGCGTTGCCTCGGCAAGCCCCGGACCCCAGCCGCAAGCGAGCGTGGTCGGCGCCCACGGAGTGACAGTTCTCGCACTCGTGGCGATCCCGCTGCTCGCCACGGTCGCCGTCGCGGCGCTCCTCGCGTTGGCGTCGCGTCCGGCCCGGCTGACCGCTGTGGCGGTGGCCGGCGCCGTCGTGCTTGCCTCCGCCGTCGCCTCCGCGTGGCTTCGAAGCCCACTCCCGCTGTGGGCGGCACCGACCGGGCTGCTGCTCCTCGCGGCCTGCGAGGCCTCCCGACGAGTGTCGGGCTGAGCACCAGATACCCTTTGGCCGTGGCCGTCCGATTTGTCATCGTGGGCGGCGGACCGGCCGGGGTGGAGGCCGCGGCGACCGCCTCCCGGCTCGGTGCCGACGTCACGTTGGTGGAACGCGACGTGATCGGCGGCGCAGCCAACCTCTGGGATTGCATCCCCTCCAAGGCCATGATCGCCACCGGCGGGCTGATGGCCCTCACGCGGCGGTCGGCGGCGCTCGGGCTCAACCTCACGAGCGAGCCGCCGAACCTGTCCGCGTTGCGGGCCCGAGTGGAGGGGATCACCGAGCGGTTGGCGGCCTCCAACACCGCCCAGCTCGAGAGCCAGGGCGTCCGCCTCGTCCGGGGGTTCGGCCGACTACGAGGTCCGCACACCGTCGAGATCGACCCCGCTGGCGAGGAGCCCTCCTACACCGTCGAGGCCGACGCCGTCCTGCTCAGCACGGGATCCACGCCGAGGGTGCCGGCGTGGGCTCCCGTCGATGGCGACCGCGTGCTCATCACCCGTGACGCCTATCCGCCACCGTCCATCCCCGAGCAGCTCGTCGTGGTGGGCTCGGGGGTGACCGGTGTCGAGTTCGTCCATCTCTTCCGCTCGCTCGGCTCGCGGGTCAGCCTCATCGTCTCTCGCCAACAGGTGCTGCCCCAAAAGGACCCTGAGGTGGCGGCCGCGCTCGAGGCCGACTTCCTCGAGACGGGGGTCACCTTGGTCAAGGGAGCCCGGGCCGTCCGTCTCGATCGCACCGGCGACGCCGTGGTGGTGATCTGCGAGGACGATCGCAAGGTGGTCGGCAGCCATGTGCTGCTGGCCATCGGCTCGGTGCCGTCGTCCGCCGGCCTCGGCCTCGAAGAGGCGGGGGTCGCCGTCAACGACGGCGGCTACGTGACCATCAACCACCACTGCCAGTCGAACGTCCCGCACATCTACGCGGCCGGCGACCTCTCGGGGCGACTCCAGCTCGCATCGGTGGCCGCCGCCCAGGGGCGCAAGGTCGCCGAGCACGTGATGGGCCTGCACACCCGGGACCACCGGCACCTCGACTACGACAAGGCGGCCTCGGCCATCTTCACCGAGCCGGAGATCGCCGATGTCGGGCTCGCGGAGGCCGAGGCCTTCGCACTCGGACGCAAGATCCGGGTCACCAAGGTTCCCTTCGCACTGTCAGCCAAGGCCATGATCGACGGCGATCCTCGCGGCTTCGTGAAGCTCGTGTCGGACCCGAACACCGGCATCATCCTCGGCGGCTCCATCGTGGGAGCACATGCCGCCGAGCTGATCTCGGTGATCGGCGTCGCGGTCAGCGCCCACCTGCGTGTCGACGACCTCGCCGAGACGGTCCTCGTCCACCCGGCGCTCGCCGAGGTGCTCGCCGCGGCCGCCGAGTAGCGAGCCTTGCCTTACCAGTACTCGGCGTCCGCCCAGCGCCGGGCGCTGAGCGACACCACCGACGAGCCGATCCCCGCTCCCGAGCGGAGCCGGGGTCGAGTGCTCTTGGCCGTCGGAGCGGCCGTCGTCACGGTCGGTGGCACCCTCGGCGGGGTCCTTGCGGCCGCGGGGGGAGCCTCGGGCGTCGACCGTTCCCCGGCCGGGCGGGCTGTCGCCCGCACGCTCGTGCAAGCCGAGGTGCTCGAACAGAACCTCGGGGTGCCCACTCCGAGCGGGATGGCCGCGGCGAGCGCCGCGCTGGTCCCCGATCCGGAGGCCGGTGGCCGCCTGGCGCATGCCGAGCGGACTTGGGTCGACGGCGCCGGCCGCTTCCTCCCGCTCGGCACCGTCGAGTCGTCCCGGCTGCTTTCGGTCCAAGGTGCTGAGGTGGACCGGCTCTTCGCGGGGTCCTTGCGCCGTCAGATGCGCGGCGAGCTCGCCGGCATCGTCGCAGATGAGCAGCGTTCGCCGGCCGGCATCGCCTCGCCCGGGGGCGCACAGGTCGTCTCGTGGTATTCGGTAAGCGTCTCGGGGAACACGGCTCGGGCCGAGGCGGTCGTTCGCAAGTGGGAGCAGCGCGACCGCGTCGTCGCCTCGGGCGTGCGCACCGAGCTCGCCTCGTCACTCGTGAGCGAGGAGGTGGACGCGCTCGCCACCTTGGTGCGCACCGGCGGCCACTGGCGCATCGTCAGCCTGGCCGAGCCCCCCTGGCAGGAGCCGACCTGAGCAGTGCGCGACCGCCCCGCATGGCGATGCCCTCGGCGATCACCCGCCGGGCCACTGCCACGTCCTCGACCCGGGGGCCGTCGCCGGAGCCGGGGACCTCGAGCAGCGCCGGGAGACGCGCGAGCGCCGGGTGGCCGAGCAGGCAGGAAAGCGTGTGCTCGCCGATCTCCCCCTCGCCCAGGTTCTCGTGGCGGTCACGATTGGCCCCGAAGGGGACCTTCGAGTCGTTGAGGTGCAGGCACGCCAGGCGCTCCAGGCCTACGGCGGCGTCGAGCGCGGCGAGGGCCGCGTCGGCCTCCTCAATCGTGCCGAAGGGGACCCCGGAGGCGAACAGGTGCTGAGTGTCGAGGCAGACTCCCAGCCGTTGGTCTCCACCAGCCGCCTCGAGCAGGAGGGCGAGCTCCTCGAAGCTCCGCCCGACGGTTCCCCCGGTCCCGGCGGCGTTCTCGAGCAAAAGGGGGCACGCCGGCTCGCCGAGCCGCCCCTCGGTCGCCTCGAGCGCCTCCCGTAGCGCTGCACCGATGCCGGCAAGGCAGCCGTCGAGGCCGGCCCCCCGGTGGCTCCCGACATGGAGCACGAGCCCCTTGGCCCCGATTGCGGTGGCAGCGACCAGGTTCTCGACGAGACAGCGACGGGACCGCTCGCCGATCTCCCCGTCGGAGGCGAGGTTGATCAAGTAGGTGGCGTGACAGAAGGTCGCCCGGACGCTCGGGTGGGTGGCCTGGGTGGCTCGGTAGGCGGCAAGCACCTCGGCCGGGTGGCTCGGGCTGCGCCACATCCGCGGGCTCTGGGTGAAGATCTGGATGGCGTCCACACCGAGGCGCTCGCCGCGCTCGAGGGCCGAGGCGAGACCGCCGGACGAGCTGACATGGGCTCCGACGAGCATCCGGCGGAGGCTAGCGGCACGCGCCCCACCCCCTTGGCGCCGCGGAGCTCACCTTGCGCGGGGCGTAACCTCTCGGAGGTGACCCGGAAGTTCTTCGTTCGCACGTTCGGCTGTCAGATGAACGAGCACGACTCGGAGCGGATTGCGGCCGAGCTCGGAGGCGACGGCATGGTGCGCACCGACCAGCTCGAGGAGGCCGACGTCGTCGTCCTTAACACCTGCTGCATCCGGGAGAACGCCGACAACAAGCTGTACGGCCATCTCGGCCACCTGAAGTCGCTGCGCGACCGGCGACCGGGGATGCAGATCGCCGTCGGCGGCTGTCTCGCGCAGAAGGACCGCGACGCGATCCTCGAGCGCGCTCCGCACGTCGACGCTGTCTTCGGCACCCACAACGTTGCTCGGGCCGCCTCTCTGCTGCGCGAGGCGCGCGAGTCGGGCCACTCAGTCCTCGAGGTCCTCGACGTCGCGGCCGAGGGCGACCACGTGTTCCCGACGGCCCTGCCCGTCCGGCCGGAGCTCTCGCATGCGGCCTGGGTGACCATCCAGGTGGGCTGCGACAATTCCTGCGCCTTCTGCATCGTGCCGTCCGTTCGTGGCCCCGAGCAGAGCCGCGCGTTCGGCGACCTCCTCACAGAGGTGGAGGCGCTTGCGGCGGCCGGCATCGTCGAGCTCACCCTGCTCGGCCAGAACGTGAACTCCTACGGGCGCGATCTCACGACCGGGCTCCGCCCGCTCGGCGACGAGCGCTCTGCGGCGGAGCAGGCCCACCTCGCCGGCCACGCGTGGGTGGAGGAGGGGGCCCGACGGCCCCGTCCACTGTTCGCCGACCTGCTGCGTGCCGTGGGGGCGGTCGAGGGCATCCGCAGGGTCCGCTTCACGAGCCCGCACCCAAAGGACCTGCGGCCCGAGACCATCGCCGCCATGGCCGAGACACCGGCGGTGTGCGAGCAGCTTCACCTTCCGCTCCAGTCCGGAAGCGACCGGGTGCTCGCCGCCATGCGCCGGGGCTACACCACCTCGCGCTACTTCGAGCGCCTCGCCGCTGCGCGGGCCGCGATCGAGGACCTCGCGGTCACCACGGACCTGATCGTCGGCTTCCCGGGTGAGACCGAGCAGGACTTCGAAGAGACGCTCGAGTTCGTCGCCGAGGCGCGCTACGACAGCGCCTTCACCTTTATCTTCTCTCCCCGCCCTGGCACCCGCGCGGCGACGATGGAGGACCAGTACGTGCCCGCCGAGACCATCTCTGAGCGTTTCGCGCGTCTCGCGATCGTGATCGAGCGCTCGGCCCTCCAGGCCAACCGGGCGCGGGTCGGCCGCCTCGAGGAGGCGCTCGTGGAGGGGCCGTCGCGCAAGGACCCGGCGGTGCTT
>JAODBN010000096.1 GCA_025463965.1 Acidimicrobiaceae bacterium | reverse complement strand
GTAGCTCAGTGGATAGAGCAGCTGCCTTCTAAGCAGACGGTCGCAGGTTCGAGTCCTGCCGGGGGCGCTCTGTTCTGTCTCGGGGTTTCTGGGACAGACGAACCCTCACACCGTGTTCCGAGATGTGGTTTCGGCGCGGACCTCACGTGAGGCGCCCTGGGTAATCGACCGTGGGGTCGAGCGCGAGATGGCGGATCACGTTGCCGTCGTCACCGACCACTCGAACGTCGAGGTCGGCCATGAGGATGAGGAGGTGCTTGCCTCGGTGCGCGCGACCGACCCCGATCTGATGGAGCCTGACCGGTAACGAAGGGTGACGGCGCCGGTCTTGTCGATCACGTCGTGGCGGACGGCCTTGGAGCTAGGCGGCCCGTGCCAGCGGGGTCCTGCTTGCGCAGCCACCGCTCGTACAGGTGGCTGTCCGCGGTCTGTTCGGAGCGATTGAGACGCTGCACCTCGACCGTGGTTATGACACCCCCAATGGCCGCGCCGCCGTCGAGGCGGCAGGAATCCCCGAGCTCGTGCCCCAAGGGTCCGTCCGAAGGCCCCGACACGCTCGCGCCAACCTCGCAAATCGGTCCCGCTCGGGCGTCCGTGGCCGGTTGAACGGACGAACTCGTGGCTGTCGAACTACGGCCAGCTTCGGCGGAGCACAGCGACGCCTGGCTCGCATTCGTGATCGCGATCCTGATGATCATCAAGCTCGTCGATCAGCGAATCGATCGAGCGGATCAAAGCGCCCTATCCGCTCGGCCTTCGATCCGTTCGGCCTCTAAATTGCAGGATCGCAAGCCGTGGGAGCGGTGGTCCACGGTGAGGATTGCGTTTACGCGCAGGTGTGCCCTTCTCTGGGTTCAGGGCGATTGTGGTCCCTGGCCACGCGATCGGCTAAGGTCGAAGATCGCTCGGAGCTTGCGCAAGCCCGAGTCCGTTGCCGGTCTCCACAGGGTCTCTCGGCGAGTTCGATGCGCGACGAGAGGACAGATCATGGCTACTGGAACTGTGAAGTGGTTCAACGCGACCAAAGGCTTCGGATTCATCGCTCCCGACAACGGGACCAAGGACGTGTTCGTGCACCACAGCGCGATCGCTTCTGAGGGATACCGCGAGCTGACCGAGGGCCAGCGGGTGGAGTTCGAGGCCGAGACGTCGCCCAAGGGCCCGCAGGCGACCTCGGTCCGCGCTGTCCAGGCCTGAGGGGCAATCTTCGAGCGGTTCGCGGCCTGAGGGAGCCCAGGAAACTGGCCCCTCAGGCCCGCGTGCCGATCAGCGCGAGCTCGACCGCAAGGTGCTTGCACTTCGCGAGGAAGGCCTGACGTTCGCGGCAATCGCACGTGACACGGGCATAGGCAAGGCCTCTGACGCCCACCGAGCGCTGCTCCGGGAGGTTCGGGCGCAGCCCGAGGGCGAGCGCAAACTGCTCGTGGGTCGCGAGCTTCGCCGCCTCGACGTGCTCGAGCAGCGCATCCGCATCCGCGACGCCGAGGCGCCCGAGAAGATGACCCAGCGTGTTGAGGTAGTGGAGAAGATGCGCCGGCTGCTCGCCGGCGCAGAGTAGTCAGACCACGCCGGCTCGTCGGAGACGAACAGCAGCGAGCTGGTCGCCCCGAGTGCCGCTAGGCGCGTGAGCTCGTAGCGACGCACGAGTGGGCGGTCAAGATCGCCGACCGCCGTGAGCCATGTGGAATAGGGCGAGACGCAGCCATGCGTCACGCAGCGTGCGACCACAACGACCCAAAGATCTCAGCGTCCGGGTGGGCGCACCTCCGGCTGGCCTTCGTTGGCGCCTTCCACGTCGACACCGTGCCAGAAGGCGACGTAGTCGCGGACCGGCTCGGCGGCCTCGAATGGCTCGGGGTAGTACCAGGCGGCGTCAGGGTTGCGCTTCCCGTCCACCACGACGTGGTGGTAGCTCGCGTCGCCCTTCCACGGGCAGTGGCTGTGGGTATCGCTTGCCTCGAGCACTCCTGGCACGAGGTCTTGAGGGGGGAAATATTGATTTCCTTCCACGAGGATCGTGCGATCGCTCTCGGCAAGGGTCTTTCCGTTCCAGCTCGCGCGTACCGTCATGAGACGTCCAACACCGCCGGGGCCCCGAACGATTCCCTCGGCGCCACTGGGCCTCGCCTCCCGGCGACTGTTCAGGTTCGGCTCAGTTTGACCGTTCTGCGAGGCCCACCAGGTAGGCGGCCTGACCGAGGTGCTGCAGGTCGTCGGAGAGCACGCTCACGAGGCGCACCCCCAAGGTGACGGGTGGCTGGAAGCGGTTGTCCACCACCCGGTCCAGCTCGGCGTCGTCCAGCCCCGTGAGCATCGAGACGGTCCGTTGGTGCACCGCGTCGGCGTACCCGGCAAGCAGCGAGGCGCTCGCACGGACGGCGCCGACCTGACCGGGGCTGTGTCCGTACCCGGTGTCGTCGGCAGGCAGATCGAGCGCGAAGCGATCGTTCCAGCCCTCTTCGGTCCAGGCCTGCTCGTGGCCGAAGGCCTTGGCGACATGGTCGTCCTGCACGCGCAGGAGATGCCAGACGAGCCAGCACACGGTGTTGGCCTCGGGATCGGGCCGATGCATCAGCACCGTCTCGTCCGGTTGCTTCAAAAGGTCCTGGAGCGTCTCGTCCACTCGGCCAAACCCGTCCAGCAGCACCTCGGCGCTACGCATCCAGTCTCCTTTTCTGGGCGGCCTCGAAAGGTCCTCGCTCCGCGGCGCCGGGACGAGCATCCCAACCGCATCGGCGCGGTAGCCGTCCCCGGGCGATGGCGACCGCGGTCCGCCGACGCTCACCGACACCACAGCCATACCCCGGACGGCTGCGGGCATCACCTTCCGGAAACCGCAGGAAGGGGCCAGGCCAGACGCCGGGCCGTTCGGAGCGAGGAGCAGCCCCAGAACGCAGAACCGCCCGGCACCTCCCGACCTGAGTGGTCGGACGGCGCCGGGCGGTTCTCGTCCCACGGCGGCCCGGCCGGCTCGCTCATGGCGCACCGGCCGGACGGCCGACTAATAGCGGGGATATGCCCCCGGGTTGTCGCTGACCTGCTCGTCGTTGACGATGGTGCGTCCCGCTCCATCGGTGATCGTCCGACGGGAGCGGGAGCGGTAGCCCCACGGCCCGAACACCGCCAGCGAGATGATCAGCCCGACCACGCCGACCAGGAACAGCACCAGGCCTGCGGTCTGAACGCTGACATCCGCGGAACTCCAGTGAATTGCCCAGCGGAGGATGGCTCCAACCGCAATCAGTAGAACGCTTACTCCGATGCCCATGTCGTCACCTCCTGTGACCAACTCGACGCTGCCCGACTGCCCGTTCGGTCAAACCGGTTTGGTCTTTGTTGCCCGACCGGGCGACGTTCGTGCAGCTCCCCGCCCCCTCGTGGTCGAAGCGAAACCGGGCGCCCGTTAGGGTGCGAAAGCGGGCCACTGGCGCACATGGACGCACCTGGTGGGCCGGTTTCTCGACGACCGTTAGGAGGTTGCGGATGGAGCAGCGACGACTAGGTCAGGGCCTGACAGTGTCGGCAGAGGGCCTTGGTTGCATGGGGATGAGCCAGTCGTACGGCGCAGGCGACGACGCCGAGTCGGTCGCAACCATCCACCTGGCCCTCGATCTCGGTGTGACGTTCCTCGACACCGCCGACATGTACGGCCCTTTCACGAACGAGCGGCTCGTCGGTCGGGCGATCGCGGGGCGACGCGACGAAGTGACGCTCGCGACCAAGTTTGGCAACCAACGCGACGAGAGCGGTTCGTTCCTGCGCGTCAACGGGGAGCCGGACTATGTGCGCTCGGCGTGCGAGGGATCGCTTCAACGTCTCGGCGTGGACCACATCGACCTCTACTACCAGCACCGTGTAGACCCGTCGGTGCCGATCGAAGATACCTGGGGGGCCATGCACGAGCTCGTGGAGGCGGGCAAGGTCCGCTATCTCGGTATCTCCGAGGCGGCTCCCGCCACGGTACGCCGGGCTAATGCCGTCCACCCGATGGCCGCCTCCCAGAACGAGTACTCCCTTTTCTCGAGAGAGCCCGAGGATGAGCTTCTGCCGACGTTGCGTGAGCTCGGAATCGGCTTCGTTGCCTATTCGCCTCTCGGCAGAGGCTTCCTGTCCGGGACGATAACGAGCCCGGAACAATTCGAAGAGGGGGACTTTCGCCGTACAGCGCCCCGTTTTCAAGGGCAGAACTTCCAAAAGAACCTGGACGTGGTGCGCAAGGTGCAGGAGCTTGCCAAAAAGAAGGGCGTCACGGCATCGCAGTTGGCACTGGCATGGGTGCTGGCTCAAGGCGAGGACATCGTTCCGATCCCTGGTACCAAGCGGCGTAAGTACCTCGAGGAGAACGTGGCAGCACTTGACATCAAGCTGACAAAGGAAGACCTCGCGGCAATCGACGAACTCGCCCCTACGGGTGTCGCCGCCGGAGACCGCTACACCGAGGAGAACATGGCCCGGGTCAACCTCTGAGCCTCGGAGAGCTCTCCGTCTCCTCCAGGAGAGCGCGGCTCGCAGCGATCGCTTGGCGCGCCCCGGCCGTGCTCGGGGCCGCCAGTCGTTCGAGCCGCTTTCGTTCTTCCTCGAGCGCGTCGAGATACGGCGACGGACCTCGGTCGACGACGCGTGACCCGAAGCGGCGCTGGCGGGCCCACGAGCAGTGCAGCTCCTCCTCTGCTCGGCTTAGCGCGACGTAGAGCAGGCGTCGCTCCTCCTCTAGCGCGGCGGCGTCCCCGGCGTGTGCGATCGGCACGAGGCCCTCCTCCAGCCCGGTCACGAAGACGACCGACCACTCGAGACCCTTTGCGCGGTGGAAGGTAGCGAGCTCCACCGCGTCGCGCTCTCCAGGGGATGACTCCCCGCGGAGACTGCCGCGCAGATATGAGAGGAAGCCGTCCCCGCTCGCCAGGGGGTCGAGCTCGAGGTACTCCTCGCCGAGTCGCACCAGCGCTGACAGTTCCGCCCGCTCCTCGTCGTCCTCGTTCGCGTCGTCGTCACTGTCTTCGGGCAATGCGGCCGCACGATCGGCACATCCCTCGAGGAAAGAGCGCAGGCCGGCGTGGTCGCGGCCCGTCACCTCAGCGAGGGCCGTGCGCACCGCCGGTCGCGCGAGGAACGCGGCGCCGGCGGCCGCTCGTACCGGCACTCCGGCCCCGCGCAGCGCCTCTTCCAGGAGAACCAGCTGAGCGTTGGTGCGCGCGAGGACGGCGCACTGGGACCACCGGCGACCCGGACGGTGGGCCAGGCGTATACCGGTGGCAACCGCCGCCGCCTCCGCCTCGGCGTCCGCATAGGCCTTGAGCGTTGGCACCGGGCCCTCGGGGCGGGTCGAACGAGGCGCGGACACGGCGGCAGCGAACGCTCCACTGGGCGCGTCCACAGTGCCTGGCCGTCGTCGCCTTGCGGGAAGCGCGGCCGAGGCGAGTGCCACCACCTGGGGAGTAGAGCGATAGTTCGACTCGAGCGCCAGGACCTCGGCTCCGGGGTAGCGCTCGGCGAAGCTCAAGACGGCCGCGGGGTCCGCGCCGTTCCAGCCGTAGATCGCCTGGCGAGGATCGCCCACCGCGAACAGGTCCGACCGGCCACCGAGCCAAGCGTCGAGCAGCCGGAGCTGTGAGGCGTTGGCGTCCTGGAGCTCGTCCACGAAGAGATGGGAGAAGCGCCAGCGCTGTGCGGCGGCGAAGTCGGCATCCGAGGAGATTGCCCCGGCGAGCTCGCCGAGCAAGTCGTCGAAGTCGAGCACGCGCCGGCGTCGCTTCTCGGACTCGTAGCGGGCGTAGGTCTCCGCTACCTCCTCGGGAGCGACTGGCGGGTTGCGTCGAACGACACGTGCAGCCTCGAGGTACCCGGCCGGAGTGACCAGGCGGGCCTTGGCCCATTCGATCTCGCCGGCGAGTGCAGAGAGCAGCTCACGGCGCTCTGGTGGCCTTCCGGAGCGGCCGCCGGCGAGGCGCAGGCCGCGCTCGGGCACGATCGCTCCGAGAAGTCGCGCCTTCGAGTCGAGCAGAACCGGAGGCGTGCGGCCGGCGTCGGCGGCCCGGCGCCGCAGCTGGGCGAGCGCGACGGCGTGGAAGGTCCCCGCCGTTACCGGGCCGGGCAGGCCGAGGCCGGCGAGTCGGCTGCGAAGCTCGGCGGCAGCCTTGCGGGTGAAGGTCAGTGCGAGCACGTGGCCCGGCGTGGCAAGACCCTCATGGACGCGCCAGGCGATCCTGCGGGTGAGCACCCTCGTCTTGCCCGATCCTGCGCCCGCGACGACGAGAAGGGGCGCCGCCGGGGAGGTGATGGCGGCGAGCTGTTCCTCGTCGCAGCCGGCGAGCAGCCGGCGCTGCCACTCCTGCGAAGCGGTCATCGCGGGGACGGTACACGCCCGCTGTGTCGCAAAGACCCCGGTGCGCGCCCGGCGCGGCGGTATCGTCGGCGCCCGTGCTCCAGACCTTTGCAGGTGGCGACCTCGTCGCCGAGCGCTATGGCGCCGGGCCGCCCCGGGTGCTGGCCCTCCACGGCTGGGCACGGAGCCGCTCGGACTTCGCTGCGCTGCTCGCAGATTCGGGACACGCCGCGCTTGCGATCGACCTGCCGGGCTTCGGGGACTCGCCCCCGCCGCCCGAGACCTGGGGATCGGCCCAGTACGCCCGCGCTCTCGAACCGGTGTTGACGACGTGCGCGGAGCGGGTGCTCGTCGTCGGCCACTCCTTCGGGGGCCGCGTCGCCCTCCACCTCGCGACCCAGCATCCGGATCGGCTGGCCGGCCTGGTGCTCACGGGGGTTCCTCTCTACAAGCCGCAAGGCCGGGCGCCTCGTCCTGCGCTCTCATACCGGGTGATCCGGGCACTGTCGAGAGCCGGGCTCCTCTCCTCGGAGCGCCTCGAGGCAGCTCGTCGGCGCCACGGATCGGCCGACTACCGGGCAGCCGTAGGCGTGGTGCGAGACGTGCTGGTCCGGGTCCTCGCCGAGCACTACGACGCCGAGATCGCCGAGATCTCCTGCCCGGTGGAGCTGGTGTGGGGCGACGAGGACAATGTCGTCCCGCTCGAGGTACCCGAGCGGGCCGTGACCGCTTTCGCAAACGCACATCTCGACGTCGTTACGGGAGTCGACCACTTCCTGCCGCTTCGTGCACCGGGCGCGCTCGAGTCCGCCCTCGAGCGCCTGGGAGCCGGCGCATCGTGACCCTGCTTGCGGCGCTCGTGCTCGCGGCCGCCCTCGTCGGCGCCGGGTGCAGCGGGCTGCGCTTTCTGCGGGTTGCGCAGCGCGAGCACTACCTCGCCGGTGCCGCGAGCCGCTTTGCCTACCGCTGGTGGACCGCGCGCCCGATCTCCCTGGCGCTCGCCGGCATAGCGCTCGTCGCGGCGGGCCTCACGGGACCGTTCCTCTGGCCGGGCTTCGTCGCCGCGGCCGTCCTCGTCGCGGGTCCGCCGGGACTCGGGCTTCGGGGGCGGACCGCCCGTCTCGCCTGGACCCGGCGCTGTCGGACGCTTGCCGCCGTCAGCGCGGTCCTCGCCGTTGCGCCGAGCGCCATTGCTGGAGGCCTCGGCGGACTGCGCGTGGGGGCCGCTACAGCAGCGGCGGTCGCAGTTTTCGTTCCGCTCGTGCTGGATGCAGCACTTGCCGGGCTCGCTCCGGTCGAGGAGCGCCTGGCGGAGCGCTTCGTGCGGCGTGCGAGAGCCACCGTCGCGAAGGTCCGGCCCGACGTGGTCGCGATCACTGGGTCCTACGGCAAGACCTCCACGAAGGGCTATCTCGCCCACCTGCTCGTGTCCCGCTACGCCGTCGTGGCGAGCCCCAGGAGCTACAACAACCGGGCGGGGCTCGCTCGAACGGTCAACGAGCTGTTGGTGCCGGGAACCGAGGTCCTCATCGCCGAGATGGGCACCTACGGGCCTGGTGAGATTGCCGCGCTCTGCGCCTGGTTGCCCCCGCGAGTCGCCGTGCTCACCGCCATCGGCCCGGTTCACCTGGAGCGGTTCCGCGACCTCGACCGGACCGTCTCGGCCAAGTCCGAGATTGCCCTCGGCGCCGAGGTCGTGGTCTGCAACGTCGACGATCCCCGCCTCGCGGCCCTCGCCGAGCGCCTCGAGGCGGGCGGTCAACGGGTCTTGCGTGCCTCTGCGGGGGCCCCAGTGGGTCCAGGAGTGCCAGACGTCGTGGTAAGGACGACCAACGGGTTTGTCCAGCTCCAAGTCGACGGGGACCTCGTCGGAGAGGTCGCCACCTCCGATGGCCGCAGTCTGCCGGCCCCCACCAATGTGGCGTGCGCGGTGGCCGCTGCGCTCGCGCTCGGCAGCCCTGCGGCCGAGCTGCTCGCCCGCTTGGCCTCACTTCCGGTCGCCGATCACCGGCTCGCCCGGAGCACGACTCCCGAGGGGGTGATCGTTCTCGACGACACGTTCAACTCGAACCCCGCGGGCGCTCGGCTGGCGCTCGGCGAGCTCGCCCGCCAGGGGTCTTCCGGCGGCCGGCGGGTTGTCGTCACCCCGGGGATGGTCGAGCTCGGACCGCTCCAGGTTCCGGAGAACCGTTCGTTCGCCGAGGAGGCGGCCGCTGTTGCGACCGACGTCGTGATCGTGGCCCGGACCAACCGCAGAGCGCTCGTCGAAGGCGCAACCGTTGCTCGGCCTCGCCGGGACGGGGCAAGTCAGAGGGTTCCATGTGAGACCAGTGCGGGCGCCCAGGTCGTCGTGGTGGAGCGCAGGGAGCAGGCCGTCGAGTGGGTGCGCGCCGAGCTCGGCCCCCGAGACGTCGTTCTCTACGAGAACGATCTTCCCGATCACTACCCCTAAGCGCGCTGCGAGGTCGAGGTCGAGACCATGTGCCGCGTCGAGCCGGCGACAACGACGAGCGCTCCGTGCATCCCCGAGCGGCTGCTAGCTGCGCGCGTAGCATCGGGCCGATGAACAGCGCTCCCTCCCGGGTCGGCGTGGTCTTCGGGGGGCCTTCTCCCGAGCACGACGTATCGGTCCTCACCGGCCTGCAGGCCGTCCGTGCCCTGACCGCCGGGCGCCGCGTGGCCCAGTGTCACCCGATCTTCTGGGCGAAGAACGGCGCGTTCTTCGCCGTCGCGGCCGATGCCGAGGCGAAGGACTTCCTTCAGGGCGTTCCGTTCGGCGCGCAGCCGCTCGGACTCGACCTCGGCCCCGAGGGCGGGTTCAAGCTTCGCAAAGGGGGCCTGCGGCCCAAGAGCGAGCCGCTGGAGCTCGAAGCGCTCCTCGTCTGCTGCCACGGCGGGCCAGGTGAGGACGGCAGCCTGCAGGGAGCGCTCGACCTGGCGGGGATCGCCTACTCGGGACCGACCGTCGCGTCCGCGGCGGCCGGCATGGACAAGCTCGCCCAGTACGCGCTCGTGAGCGCGGCCGGTCTTCCTGCGCTTTCGCGTCGCCTCCTTCACGAGTCGACCAAGGAGCTGGACGGACCCGGGCCCTACATCGTCAAGCCCCGCTTTGGAGGCTCTTCGATCGGCATCGAGGTTGTCGCTGACTTCCAGAGCGCGCGGGACCGGCTCGCCGCCTCCGTGCACCTGCGGCGTGGGGCCGTCATCGAGCCCTACCGGCCGGATCTCTATGACCTGCAGGTCGCGGTGCGGTCATGGCCGGAGGTCTCTCTCTCTGCGATCGAGCGGCCCATCCGGGCGAGCAACAGTGTCGAGTTCTTGAGCTACACGGACAAGTACGTCGGCGGCGTCGGGATGTCCGCTGCACCCCGGGAGCTGCCCGCCGTGCTTCCCGCCGCCCTCGCGGAGCAGCTGCGCACCGTGGCCACGGAGGCGGCCGTCGTGCTCGGCGTGCGAGGCGTCGCCCGCATCGATTTTCTTAGCGATGGCGAGGCGCTCTACCTGAACGAGATCAACACGGTCCCCGGCTCGCTCTCGCGACATCTGTTCGTCGACCCCCCGCTGGCATTCGAGGAGCTGCTCGAGGGTCTTCTCGTCGAGGCCGTCGAGCGGCCAGCGGCGCGATTCTCCTCCGCGGGTGCCGATGGCTCGGTCTTGCGCGACGCTGGAGCAATCGCCGCCAAGCTCGCCTGAGACGCGAGAGGATCGGATCGGCGCGCGCAGCGGGCCGATCCGAAACCGAGCGGGGCGTGATCACTGGGGGTGAGCCGGATGCGAGGGCTTGAGCAGGACGAGGAAGTGCTCTACGCCAGCCGCCCACACGCCGTCGTGCTCGTGCGTCCCGTCGCGGCCGTCGCGGTGCTTCTCGCCGCGTGTGTGGCGGGATTCCTCGCTTGGTCGGACGCGCCGGCATGGTTCGGCGTGCTGCTGGCAGTCGCCGTCCTGTTCGCGGCGGCCTATCTGTCCGGTCGGGTGCTTCGCTACCGGTCGAGCCTCCTGATGGTGACCACCCTCCGGGTCGTCCAGCGCGAGGGCTTCTGGCGCCGGTCCGGGCGCGAGGTCCCCGCCGCCCGTGTCGAGGACGTCTCCTACGAGCAGGGTCCGCTCGGACGGTTGCTCGGTTACGGCTCGCTCCTGGTTGAGTCGGCGTCGGCCACCCGGGCGGCGCCTCTTGCCCACGTCCGCCGCCCCGAGGACGTCCAGCACCGGGTTCACCAGGCGGCTGAGCACGCCCGTCAGGGGGGCGGTCCGATGCGCAGTTCTGAGCGATGGGCGCCCCCGGCGGGGGACCGCCGACCAGCTCCACGCGCCTCCGAGGAGCGCCGAGCAGAGGTGCACCAGGGGGGGACGGGCAATGACGTGGGGGAGCGACTCGCTCGCCTCGAGGCTCTGCGCCGTCGCGGGATCGTCACCGAGGCGGAGTTCGACCAGAAGCGCGCCGAGCTGCTCGGGGGGCTCTGAGCACCGATCCGGCGCCTGACCGGCCACTTGGTAGGCTCGATCAGGTGCCTGAGCGTTACTGGATCGAGACGCTCGGCTGTCCGAAGAACGAGGTGGACTCGGCCAAGCTCGCCGGCTCGCTTCTCGGCGATGGTTACGCCGAAGCCAGCTCCGCTGAGGAGGCCGACCTCGTCGTCGTGAACACCTGCGCCTTCATCGAGGCCGCCCGCGCCGAGTCGGTGGAGACGATCCTCCAGCTTTCCGACGCCCGACGCCCCGGCGCCCGCCTGGTGGTCACCGGTTGCCTCGCCGAACGCGCCGGCGACGAGCTGGCCGAGGCCCTGCCGGAGGTCGACCTCGTGGCCGGCTTCGGCGTTCCCGTCCAGCTCAGCGGAGGCCCTCGCGTGCGCCGGCTTGGCGGCGCTCCTCGGGACGAAGCGCCGATGGCGCTCCCGGCCATGGACCTGCTGGAGCTCCCGCGGCCTGCGCCCGAAGCCCCTTGGGCGTACGTCAAGGTGGCCGAAGGGTGCGACCGAGCTTGCGGCTTCTGCGCGATCCCGAGCTTTCGAGGAAAGCAGCGCTCGCGCCCCGTAGCGGCAATCCTCGCTGAGGTCGACGCGCTCGCCGCCGGGGGAGTGGTCGAGGTGGTGCTCGTCGCCCAAGACCTCGCGTCGTACGGCCGCGACGACGCACGCCCGGGTGCGCTCGCCGCGCTCGTCGAGGCGGTCCGGGCCCGCGTCCCGCGCGTACGCCTGCTCTACCTCTACCCCTCGGCACTGACCGAAGCGCTCGTGAGAACGGTTCTCGACACCGGCCTTCCCTATTTCGACCTTTCGCTCCAGCACGTCGCGCCCGGCCTTCTGCGCAGGATGCGTCGGTGGGGATCGGGCGAGCGCTTCCTCTCGCGCATCGAGGCGATCCGCTCGCTGGCTCCGGACGCGGCCTTCCGCTCCTCGTTCATCCTCGGCTACCCGGGTGAGACCGAAGAGGACCACGACCAGCTGCTTGCCTTCTTGCAGGAGGCGCAGCTCGACTGGGCCGGCTTCTTCAGCTTTTCGGAGGAGGACGGCACCTACGCCGCAGGGCTTGACGCCAAGGTTCCCGTCGAGCTCGCCGCTGAACGGGCGCGCGAGTGCTCGGAGCTGCAGGACCGGATCACGGCGTCGCGCCGAGCGCGCCTCGTCGGCACCCGCACCGAAGTGCTCGTCGACGCTGCAGGGGTGGGTCGCTCGCATCGGGAGGCACCGGAGATCGACGGGGTGATCCGCGTTCCGCTCACGCTCTCGCGGGGCAAGCTCGTCCAGGTGGAACTGGTTGCAGCCGAGGGGCCGGACCTGCTTGCCGAGGAGGTTGGCGCCGGCCCGCCACCGGCGAGCCTGGCCGCCGCAGCGGTGCGGAGGTGAGCGCCGCAGAGCGGGCGCCTGCTCCGCCCACCAAGCGCTTCGGGCCCTCTGCAGTGGCGACTCCGGCCAACGCCCTCTCCTTCGTGCGGGTGGTGGCGGCTCCGCTCCTCGGGATCCTCGTGGCCGAGACCGGTCCGGACTCCTGGCTGCTGTGGGTGCTGTGGACCTTGCTCGCGTTCTCCGACCGCCTCGACGGCGAGCTGGCGCGTCGCCACGGCGTGACTCGCTCGGGCGCCTTCTTGGATCCTCTCGCCGACAAGCTCCTCGTGATCGCCGCCCTAGCGGCACTCGCGGGGCTCGGCGAGGTCTCCTGGTGGCCAGTCGCGGTGATCGCCGCTCGAGAAGTCGCCATGCAGGCTTTCCGGACCTACGCGGCGCGCCGCGGGATCTCCATCCCGGCCCGTCCGCTCGCCAAGGTCAAGACGCTCGTGCAGGACTTCGCCGTCGGTCTGGCGTTCTTCCCGCCGATCGGCGGCCACTACCGAGACGTCGTGAGGGTCGTGCTGTGGGTGGCGGTGGCATTGACGCTCTACACGGGGGCCGAGTACCTCGCGGACGGGCGGCGCCTGCTGCGCTCCGGCGACGGGCAGGCTGGCTGAGGTGCGCGCCGAGATCGTCGCGGTCGGCACCGAGCTCCTCCTTGGCCAGAACGTCGACACCAACTCGGGCTGGATCGCGCAGCGGCTCGCCGAGTCGGGCATCGACTGCACCCACCAGGTCCGCGTCGGCGACAACGTCGACCGGATCGCCGACACCTTGCGCATCGCCTTATCGCGCGCCGACGCAGCCATCCTCACGGGAGGACTTGGGCCCACCCAAGATGACCTGACACGGGAGGCGATCGCCAAGGTCGCGGGCGTCCAACTCGAGCGGGACCCCGACGTGATGGCCGACATCGAGGCCATCTTCGCCCGCCGCTCTCGGCACATGACCGAGAGCAACCGGCGCCAAGCCGACGTGCCCGTCGGCGCGACGGTGATCGCGCAGCGCCTCGGCACAGCTCCCGGGTTGATCTGCCCCGTGGGCGATCAGGTGGTCTACGCGCTCCCCGGGGTGCCTGAGGAGATGAAAGAGATGGTCGTTCGCGCCGTGCTGCCGGACTTGCGTGCCCGCTCGGGAGAGACGGCGGTAATCGCGAGCCGCGTCCTGCGCACATGGGGCCTTGGTGAATCGGGGCTCGCGGAGCTCGTGGCGCCACGGGTGGACGCCCTCGAGGGCGGACCCCCGGGCGCTCCGACGATCGCGTTCCTCGCGAGTGGGATGGAAGGGATCAAAGTGCGCGTGACCGTGAAGACGCCGGACGCGGCGAGCGCCACGGCCGCTTTGGACCGCGAGGAGGCTGCGCTGCGAGAGCTCATCGGCGAGGGAGTGTTCGGGACGGACGAGGAGACCATGGAGCAGGTCGTCGGCGAGCTGCTCACGGATCGGGGGCTGCGCCTCGGGCTTGCCGAGTCCTTCACCGGCGGGCTGATCGCGGCCCGCATCGTCGGCGTCCCCGGTGCGAGTCGGTGGTTCACCGGTTCGGTGGTCGCCTACGACGCCTCGGTCAAGCGCCACATCCTCGGGGTCCCCGACGGGCCCGTCGTCTCCGCGCAGGCCGCGGTGGCGATGGCAGACGGCGCCTGCCGCGCCCTGGGAACCGACGTCGCGCTGTCCACGACAGGGGTCGCCGGGCCCGACCCGGAAGAGGGACTCGCTCCGGGAACGTGCTTTGCGGGGATCGCCCTGCCCGGCCGAACTACCGAGGCGGTGACGCTGCGACTCCTCGGCAATCGGCTGCAGATCCGCGAGATCGCCACCATCACGGCGCTCGACACCCTGCGACGACGGTTGCTCAAGCTCGGCTGAGCTCAGTCGCCGTAGCCAGCGGCGGAAGCGTCGGAGCGGACCATCGCGGCGAGCGCCACAACGATCGTGGGCGAGGTGCTCAAGAGGCCAAGCTCGCGGTTCTCGAGGAGGCTCGCTCGCGAGAAGTTCTGCGATCCGACAAAGGCGCGCTCGTCCGGTCCCCCGGGATCGACGTCGAGCACTTTCGCGTGTACGTAGGTAACGCCCGAACGGTCGGGAAAGGTTCTCACCTCGACGCCAGCGACCCGCAGTTGCGCGAACGCCGCGTGCCACTCCGGCTGGTCGGTCATCACGACCACGACCTTCACGCCGCGACGAGACGCTGCGGCGAGCCCAGCGGTGACCCTCGGGTCGGCGAGCTCCTCGTTCTCCACCCATAGCTCCGCGCGGGCGGAACCGATGAGCGCAAGTAGCGGCCTCTCGGCGCCCGGGCTCCACAAGAGCTCGCTACCGGCAGTGGGGGGCGGATCGGCGCTCCCACTCCAGTCCGCGGCGAACCTCGCCTCGATCCCTGCCACGTCAGCAGGCGCACGGTCGACGATCGCTACGTCGCGAGTGTCCGTGTAATACCGGGCGGTCAGATTGAGGGTCATCACGATCGCGGTGGCCCCGTCGATCACCGCCGCCTTCTCGTGAACGAGCTCGAAGCGAGAAGGTGCCCAGCGCACCTGCACGTGGTGAGCGAGCAGGTATGAGCGGGCGGGAGCATTGATCGACTGGGTGTAACGGCGATTGAGAAGGACGCGGACCAACACCCCCCTTGCGGCATCTGCGGCCAGGATCGACTGCGCGACGGGGTCCGCCAGCTCATAGACGACGAGGTCCACTTGGTGACGGGCAGAGCCCAACAGCTCCTCGATCGGGGCCATGCCGGCGCCGGGCTCCTCGATCAGGCGCAGGGCGGCAGCAGAAGCCACCGGGCTGGCCGACACCGGCTCGCCCGCAAGAAGGACGGCTGTTCCAACGACTCCCGCCAAAGCGAGCCGGCCGAGCGCGCGAAGAAGGCGGCTCCCACGACGGGCCCTCTGTGGATACTCGCTGCGGCACGAAGCCCGATCGGTCACGATTGGCCGAGCAGCTCCTCGTAGATGGCCGCGGTCGGCTCGTCGAAGGCGACGAGGCGCACGAGAGCGACCTTGGTCGGCGTCGCTTGGAGCGTGGCGACCGCAATTTCGGCCGCCTCGCGGCGGGGATAGCCGTAGACACCCGTGGAGATCGCCGGGAAGGCGATCGACGCAGCGCCCACGTCGTCGGCCAGCTCGAGAGCCCGGCGATAGCAGGAGGCGAGCAGCTTCGCCTCGCCTTCGCCACCGCCGCGCCAGACGGGACCGACGACGTGCGCGATCCAGCGGGCCGACAGCGCGAATCCCGGTGTCAGCTTGGCGTCGCCGGTAGCGCAGCCCCCGAGCTGAGCGCAGGCCGCGGACAGCTCTGCGGCGCCTGCAGCCCGATGGATTGCGCCGTCGACGCCGCCGCCACCGGCGAGCGCCGGATTGGCGGCGTTCACCACCACGTCGACCTGCTCGCTCGTGATGTCGCCTCGGACTGCCTCGATTCGGGTGGCCATCTCGACATTGTCGCAAAGCGCGCTGACAGCGCCAACGGCCGCCACTGCGGGGAGAAAGTTTCTCGTGCGATGCAGCCGGGCCAGCACTACGCTGGGAAGATGGCGCTGTCGGACGAGAAATACATGCTTCTCACCACCTACAAGCGCGACGGTCGCCCGGTCGCCACCCCCGTGTGGGTCGTGGATCTCGGCGACGGCAAGGTCGGCTTCTGGACGAGCTCGGGCTCCGGAAAGGCCAAGCGGCTCGCTCATACGCCGCGGGTGACCGTCCAGCCCAGTGACGGTCGGGGGCGGACCAAGACGGGCAGCGCGGCTGCTGGGGGCACGGCGCGGCTCGTCACCGGCTCGGAGTTAGAGGAGATCCGAAGCAAGATCATCTCGAAGTACGGGTTCATGACCAAGCTGGCGAAGGTCATGGGAACCATCGGGGGGATCCTGAAGGGAAAGCGGATCCCTTACGGCGATCGCGGCGTGGTCGTCACTCCCGGCTGAGGTCGCGCCCCGCAGAGGTTGCTTCGCAGCTGAAGTGGTGGTGCATCGGCTTGCGGCCGCAGGCCCGTGGCCGAGCCGTCTAGGCGCGTCCATTGGAGCGCCCGCCTATCCACCACCGAACACACGTTCGGAGTTACCATCCTGCAAGTCGGGCCGACGAAAGCGCCCGGTGGCTCGGGAGTTACCCCATGGGCCGCGATACAGCCGCCCCGTAGGGTTCCGCCCGTTCGGTGGCACACCTCGAGTGGGCCTCAGCCCAGGAACGGAGAGTCGGAGACGATGGAGCGGGACAAGGCCCTTGACGCAGCGCTCAGCCAGATCGAAAAGCAGTTCGGCAAGGGCTCGGTCATGCGCATGGGCGAGAACCTGACCATTGGCATCGAGTCGATCTCGACCGGCGCGATGTCGCTGGACATCGCCCTCGGCATCGGTGGCTTGCCTCGAGGCCGAGTGGTCGAATGCTTCGGCCCGGAGTCCTCCGGCAAGTCCACCCTGGCGCTGCACGTGGTGGCCGAGGCCCAGCGCAACGGGGGCGTCTGCGCCTACATCGACGCTGAGCACGCCCTCGACCCTGTCTATGCGCGGGCGATCGGTGTGGACATCGACGAGCTCTTGATCTCCCAGCCGGACACGGGCGAGCAAGCTCTGGAGATCGCCGACATGCTGATCCGCTCGGGTGCGATCGACGTGCTGGTGGTGGACTCAGTGGCAGCGCTCACCCCCCGTGCGGAGATCGAAGGGGAGATGGGCGACAGCCATGTCGGTCTTCAGGCCCGGCTCATGTCCCAGGCGCTGCGCAAGCTGACCGGCACCCTCAACAAGTCGGACACCATCGCGTTGTTCATCAACCAACTGCGCGAGAAGATCGGCGTGATCTACGGCTCCCCCGAGGTCACACCGGGCGGTAGGGCGCTGAAGTTCTACGCCTCGGTGCG
>JAODBN010000081.1 GCA_025463965.1 Acidimicrobiaceae bacterium | reverse complement strand
GCTGGGACTGGCCCCCCGAGAAGTGGTCGACCCGATCATTGGCCCGCTCGAGCAGCCCGAACTGGGCGAGCAGCTCGTCCGCCCGGGCCATGCGCACGCCACGGGGTACCCCGTGGTAGGCGGCGTGGAAGAGCAGGTTCTGGCGGACCGAGAGGGAGCGGTCGAGGTTGTTGCGCTGAGGGACGACCGCCAGGTGCCGGCGCGCCTCGACCGGCTCGGCGACGACGTCCACCCCGCTCACGAACGCCCCGCCCGAGCTCGGACGGACCCGCGTGGTCAGCACACCGATGGTCGTGGTCTTGCCCGCCCCGTTCGGGCCGAGGAAGCCGAAGATCTCCCCCCGCTCGACGGCGAAGCTCACGCCGTCAACGGCGGGCACAGGGTTCTTCGGATAAGTCTTGACCAGATCGACGACCTGGACTGCTGGCGTCCCCCCGCTCACCGCCGAAGGCTACCTGCACGCTGGGCGTCGGATGAAGCCTTCCCGGCGGGCAGCGCCGAGGGCACGGAGTGACCCGTGCCCTCGGCGCCCTCCGGGTCAGGCGGCGGCGATCACCTCGACGTGGCTCGCCTCGACGGGCTCGAGAGCCACGGCGAGCACCTCGCGGAGGTCCTTCGCCACCCTCAGCTCCATCGCCTCGCGCACGCTCTCGGGCACGTCCTCGAGGTCGGGGCCGTTGCGCTCCGGCAGGATCACCGTCGACAGCCCCGCCCGGTGCGCAGCGAGCACCTTCTGACGGACCCCACCGATCGGCAGCACCCGCCCCTGGAGCGTCACCTCGCCGGTCATCCCGACGCTGGCGCGCACCGGCCGTCCGGTGAGGAGGCTGACGAGCGCGCTCGCCATCGTGATCCCCGCAGAGGGTCCGTCCTTCGGGACGGCTCCCGCGGGGACGTGCAGGTGGAAGCGCCGGCCGCTGAACGCGTCAGGCGCCACACCCAGCTCCTCGGCGTGCGATCGCACGTAGGAGAGAGCGATCTCCGCGGACTCGCGCATCACGTCGCCGAGCTGGCCGGTGATGGTCAGCCCCTCCGGGCCCTCCATCGACGTCGCCTCGACGAACAGCACGTCGCCTCCGGCTCCCGTCACCGCGAGGCCGGTGGCGACGCCCGGAACCGCCGTGCGCTCTGCCGCCTCGAAAAAGACCCGCGGGCGCCCGAGGTAAGTCCGCACGTCGTCGGCCTCCACCTCGATCGGGGCCGTGATCGTCCCCGAGGCCAGCTTGGTCGCGACCTTGCGGGCCAGCCGGCCGAGCTCGCGCTCGAAGGAGCGCACCCCGGCCTCTCTCGTGTAGTCGGCGACCACCCGCTGCAGAGCCTCGTCGGACAGGACGAGCTCGTCAGGGCGCAGCGCCGCCCGCTCCAGCTGACGCCGGAGCAGGTGGTGGCGGCCGATGGCCACCTTCTCCTCCTCGGTGTAGCCGTCGAGGCGGATCACTTCCATCCGGTCCAGGAGGGGTCCGGGGATGGTGTCGGCCACGTTCGCCGTGGCGAGGAAGAGAACCTTGGACAGGTCCAGCTCTACCTCGAGGTAGTGGTCGCGAAAGGTGTGGTTCTGCGCCGGGTCGAGCACCTCGAGCAGCGCCGAGGAAGGGTCCCCGCGATAGTCGCTGCCGAGCTTGTCGACCTCGTCGAGAACGATCACCGGGTTCTCGGTCCCCGCCTCCACAAGGGCGCGCACGATGCGCCCCGGGAGCGCACCGACGTAGGTGCGCCGGTGGCCGCGGATCTCCGCCTCGTCACGCACGCCACCGAGGGCGACCCGCACGAAGCGGCGCCCGAGCGCCCGAGCGACGGACTCTCCGAGCGAGGTCTTGCCGACCCCGGGGGGGCCGACGAGGGCAAGGATGGCGCCGCCGCTGCGGCCGACCGGCGCGAGGCCGCGCTCGGACTGCAGCTTGCGCACCGCCAGGTGCTCGAGGATCCGCTCCTTCACGTCGGCGAGCCCGTCGTGATCCTCGTCGAGGATCTTGGCGGCCGCCTCCACGTCGAGTCGGTCCTCGGACTGGACGCCCCACGGCAGGTCGAGCACCGTGTCGAGCCAGGTGCGGATCCACCCGCCCTCCGGGCTCTGCTCGTTCGTCCGCTCGAGGCGGTCGAGCTCACGGTTGACGGCCGTGCGGACCCCCTCGGGGAGCTCCTTGGCCGCCAGACGCTCGCGATAGCCCTCGGGCGAGCCGTCCTCGGGCGCCCCCTCGAGCTGGCCGAGCTCCTTGCGGATGGCCTCCAGCTGACGGCGAAGCAGGAACTCGCGCTGGGTCTTCTCCATGCCCTCTTCGACGTCAGTCTTGATCCGCTCGCGAAGCGTCAGGTCGGCAAGGCTCTCACGAGCCCAGCCGAGCACGAGGCGCAGCCGCGCCTCGAGGTCGGTCGTCTCGAGGACCTCCACCTTCTGAGTGAGGCTGAGGTCGCTCGAGTACCCCGACACGTCGGCGATCTGCTCGGGCTCGTTTATCGCCCGGAGCCGATCGGCCGTGCGGTTGGCGCCGCGCGCGATCAGGACGTTCTCGAGCACGGCTCGGTACTCACGGGCGAGCTCGATGGCGGCCGCGCTCGCGGGGAGCGGGTCCACGGGCTCGACCTGGACCCAAAGGGCCTGGCCGGTCGAGGGGACGGCCGCCCCGATGGCGGCTCGCTGGATGCCACGCACGGAGATCGCCGGCGGCCCGCCGGGAAGCTGGCCCTCTTCGAGGACCTCGGCGACGACGCCGACCTTGGCGTAGCGGCCCTCCACGTGGGGCACGAGCAGCAAAAGACCACCGGCAGAGCCGGCCGCCTCCGCTGCCGCACGGGCCTCGTCGGTCTCGAGGGCAAGGGTCAGTACCATTCCGGGGAGAACCACCCCGGAACTCAACGGCAACAGGGGCAGCGTCTCGGCTAGCTCCACGTGCTCCACCTCCAATTCATGCAGCTGCCGACACGCGGCAACTTGCCCCAAAGAGAACGGCTGGGGCGGCCCGCACATTCCCCGGTCCCCCGCTGCGCCGTTCGGCCCGGCGACTCGTCGCCCGGTTGCTAGCTTCGGGGCCTCGCCCACCGAGCGACCGCCGACGGCGGGCGCGCACGGCGGCGAGCAACGCCGTGCCCCTCACCCACTCATCCTCGCCCTCACGCCCCCGGTGACCCGATCCATTCGGCTTCGGCCCTGGCAGCGCGACGCCCTCGAGCGCTTCGCGGCCTCACCGGGGCCGGACTTTCTGGCCGTTGCCACCCCCGGTGCCGGAAAGACCACCTTCGCCCTCGCGGCGGCTCGCCTCGTCATCGGCCGGGGCGGAGCCAGCCGGCTGGTGGTCGTCGTGCCGACCGCTCACCTGAAGCGCCAGTGGGCGCGCGCGGCCGCCCGCCTGGACCTGCACCTCGAGACGCTGTGGTCACCAGGCCGCCCGCTGCCGGCGGACATGCATGGGATCGTCACCACCTACCAGCAAGTGGCGACCCAGGCCCCGGCGCTCGCCCAGCTCGCCCGGGGCGCCTTCGTCGTGCTCGACGAGGTCCACCACGCGGGGGACGAACGGGCCTGGGCCGAAGCGCTCAGAGCGGCCTTCTCCGCTGGGAGGGGGAGGCTCTCGCTCTCGGGGACCCCGTTCCGCTCCGATACACGGGCGATCCCCTTCGTTCGCTACGAGGACGGCGAGGCGCGGCCCGACTTCGAGTACGGCTACGGCGAGGCGCTCGTGGACCGCCGCGTGGTGCGTCCGGTCTACTTCCCCCGGACCAACGGGCTCATGGAGTGGTCGGCACCCGACGGGTCGCTGCATTCCGCGTCCTTCGACGACCCGCTGGCGAACGCCCGCGCCAACCAGCGGCTGCGAACCGCGCTCTCACTCGAGGGAGAGTGGCTGCCCGAGGTGCTCGCCGCGGCCGATGCGCGGCTGCAGGCGATCCGCCGACACCAGCCCGATGCGGGAGGACTGGTGATCGCCACGGACCAGGAGCACGCCCGCGGTATCGCCGAGCTGCTTCGACGCCGCCACGGACGAAGCGCCATCGTCGCCACCTCGGACGACCCTCTCGCCTCGGCGCGCATCTCCCGCTTCGCGGAATCCTCCGATCCCTGGCTCGTGGCGGTGCGCATGGTGTCGGAGGGGGTGGACCTGCCCCGGCTTCGAGTGGGGGTCTTCGCCACGACCACCACCACCGAGCTGTTCTTCCGCCAGGCCGTCGGGCGCCTCGTGCGCTGGCAGGCTGGCCTCGGGCGCCAGAGCGCCTACTTGTTCATCCCCGACGACGCGCGCCTGCGCCGCCTGGCCGGTGGCGTAGCCGAGCGTCGGCGCCACCAGCTGCGCCGTTCCGAGGAGGAAGGCGAGGGCGAGACGCGCCCGAGGGACGCCGACGGGCTCGACGAAGACGACGTCGGCGAGCGCGACGAGGAGCAGCTGTCGCTGTTCTCGGTGATCTCCGCGGTGGCGACCGACGCCGTCCTCCCCGACGACGAGCCGGGTGAGGAAGAACTGGCGCCGCCCGAGGACGACCCTTCGCTCTTGCTCGACCTCGGTGGCCTTCCCCTCCCCGGACGCCCGGCGACCGGGGTGATGGAAGCGGCGAGCCGCGCCGAAGCCAAAGAGCAGCTGCGCCTCGCCAACCAGCAAGCGGCACGGAGCATCGCCCGACGCACCGGCTGGTCCCACGCGCAGGTCAACGCGGAGCTCAATCGGCTGGCGGGCGTTGGCGGGGTCGGCGAGGCGACGCTCGAGGAGCTGGCGACGCGGCTGCGTCATGCCGAGGCCTGGCAGGCGCGCGGCTGAGCCGGACGGCGCCCACGAGAAGGGGCTTCGCCCACGCCTGCCTGGGTAGGCGTGGGAGAGGCCCCGTCGGGTGGCACCCCGCCGCCTTGCCGAGCCGGGAGGAGCCCGTGGCGATTCGCAACATGGTGATCGAGACGCCACCCGACAAGGTCTGGGAAGTGCTGGCCGACGGGTGGTCCTACGCCGACTGGGTGGTCGGCACCCAAGAGATCCGAGCGGTCGACCCGGGCTGGCCCGCGCTCGGAACGAGCATCCACTACCGCGCCGGCGTTGGGCCCCTCGAGCTCGCCGACCGGACCACCGTGCGCTTCGTGAAGGAGATGCACCATCTCGAGCTCGAGGCCTCAGGGCGCCCGATCGGGACGGCCAGGGTCTCGATCGAGGTCCTGCCATGGGGCACAGACGAGACGCTCGTCATCTTCGACGAGCACCCGCTGCGGGGTCACCCGCTCCTCTTGCAGAACCCGATCGTCGACGCGGCGCTCGCACTCCGGAACCGTCCCACGCTCGGGCGGCTCAAGCGGGTCGTCGAAACCCGGGCGGGAGTCCCTCGAGCGAACGGAGCACCGCCCGAATGACCGGGGCGCCGACGAGTCGGCGCCCGGCACGGTCATTCGCCAGGGCGACGCGAGCGGCGTTCGACCCGCAGGCCCCGTGCACCCCCCCACCGGGGTGCGCTGAGGCCGAAGCGAGATAGAGCCGTTCGATCGGGGTCTCCGGGCGCCCGAGTCCGGGAACCGGTCGGAACACCAGCTGTTGGTGCAAGGCGCTCGTCCCCCCGTTGATAGAGCCTCGGTCGAGGTTCGCGTCGTGGGCCTCGATGGCACCTGGGTCGTGCACCACCCGGGCGCGCACCCGGGACGAGAACCCGGGGGCGTAGCGCTCCACCTGGCCCTCGATCCGGGCGACGAACGCCTCGGATTCTTCGGCGCTCCAGCGCCCCGAGAGTCCTTCGCCACCGGCGTCACCTCGGACGTCTCGCGGCACGTGGGTATAGGCCCAGGCCACCTCCGAGCCGGCGGGAGAGCGGGAAGGATCCGCTTTGTTGGCCTGGCCGAAGAGCACGAACGGACGAGCCGGCACCCGCCCCTGGGAAAGCTCGGCGTAGTGCTGACTGAGCTCGTCGACGCTCTCCGCGAGGTGGACGGTGCCCGCTTCGCCCACGGTGGCGTCCTCCCAGGGAACGCCTCCCTCGAGTGCCCAGTCGACTTTGAAGGTCGAGGCGTCCCATTCGAAGCGGGAAAGGTCAGACGGAAGGGAGGCCGGCAGGTGCTCCCATCCGACGAGCCCGCCGTACAGGCGGGTGACCGCGACGTCCGCGAGGACGGCCCGCGTGGCCCCGTACCGCTCGCCCGAGTCGGTCACCACCCCGACTGCTCGCCCAGCCCGCACCTCGATCGTGCTCACCTCGGACGAGCAGTGGAGCACGCCACCGCGTGCCTGAAAGCGCTGGACGAGCGCGCTCGTGAGCGCCTGCGCTCCCCCCTCGGGCACCGGAAAGCCGTGGCGCTGTCCGAGCATGGTGAGCAGCCAGCCGAAAAAGGCGCTGCCTGCGGACTCCGGAGCGAGATCCGCGTGCAATGCGCTGCCCGCGAGCAAGAGGGCAGCCGCCTCGCCCGAGAACTCCTCTTCGACGAGACGTCGGACAGGCAGCACAGCGAGGCGCGCCAAGCGCAGCGCACCGGACGCTCCGAGGCGGCGCAGCAGCCCCGCCCCGGCGCGAACCGGCGGGAAGGGGGTGAACAGTCCCGCGAGGAGTGACTCTGCGACGAGATCGAAGCGCTCGGTGAGACCTCGCCATGCCGCGCCGTCGGAACGGGCGTCGGCCTCGAGGCGGTCGGCGGTGCGCTCGAGGTCCTCCCACAGCATCGCCGCCGGCGCGTCTCGACGCGGATGGGCAAGCACCGCCGGGGCCCGCCGCCAGGTCAGGCCGAAGTCCTCGAGAGCGAGCCCCTCGATGACCGGCGAGGCCGCAGCGAGGGGGTAAAAGGCTGAGCAGACGTCGGCGACGTAGCCCTCTCCCAGGTAGCCGGCGCTGCTGACCGCGCCGCCCGGCTCGGGCTGCGCCTCGAGCAGGACGACCTCCCACCCCGCGTCTGCGAGCAGGTTGGCCGCGACCAGCCCGTTCGGGCCGGCCCCCACGACGACGGCATCGGGCATGGGCGGCCCCTACCCCGGGGACGCCCGGCCGATGTCGGCCCGCTCAGGCGGGCAACGAGGCGCGCACTGCAGCCGGCACCATGGTGCGGCTGCCGAGCAGTCTCGGGGCGAGCAGCGTGAACCCCGACTGGCGCAGGTCTGTCCGTCCGGAGGACGACAGGAGGAACCGGACGAAGGCCTCCCCGGGCGCGGTGGGCGTGCCCACCGTGGTCACCTCGAGGACGAGCGGCGTGCCGTGGATCTTCTTGCCGCTCGGCAGCGTGAGGCCGTAGCGAGCGTACGAAGCGGCGTCGGCAGGCTCACCGAAGTTGATCGGGTTGGGCAACGTGATGTAGTCGAGATGGAGCTCGATGGCCTGGGCACGGTAGGCGCTCGCGGCGTCGAGCTGGCCCGCCTCGAGGAAGGACTCGAGCGCCGTCTCCGCGAAGATCTGGCTCGGGTTCTCGAGTGGGCCAAGGATGCGGCTCGCGGTCCCGGTCGGCAGGTGCAGAGTCGCCTGGGCCGCCTCCATCATCATCACGAAGCCCTGGCCCTGGGGATCGGTGGATGGGTCAGTCCTGCCGAGGCGGAAGCCCGGGGTCGCCAGCAGGTCGAAGAGCTTGGCGAGTGGCTGCTTGCCGCTCGCCACCGCCTCGAGCGCAGATGCGTAGCGGCTGTGGGCATTGAACGCGATCACCAGCGGGTCAGCGGCGAACTCGACTGCCCAGCGGGTGTAGGTCGGGCGCAGCTCGTTGATCGGCCCGCTTCCCACGCTGACGAAGACGTTTGGAAAGATCTCGTGGGCGACGATCTCCTTTGCGACCGCATAGGACCCCGACCCCTCGCCGGCGTAGCCATAACCGGTGGTCGTCGAGAACTGCGGCCCGACGACCTTCTCGTTCAAGAACTGGAGCGAGCCGGCGTAGGCGACGTTCACCGACCCCTTGCCCGAGGCGGCGGCCCCGGAACGAGAGGAGCGGCCCTGCGCGCCGGCGGTTCCCATCCCGGCTGCCGCGAGCGCAAGCGTGGCCACGACGAGCGCGCCGCCGGGAAACAGGCGTGAAAAGCGGCGATGTCTGCTGGCCCGTCGGCAAGGAATGGACGCCGCGCTCGACGACTGACCTGCAGCAACACTCATCCTCGGTGCCTCCCCGTACGCGCAGATGCGGACCTGACAACGACCGTCCCCGCAGCGGCCGACCGGTTCAACGTAGCTACTGGCCGGGCGGATGGCGCTCCGCCGGCCCTCGATTCTTGCGGGAAACGCCGAGTAACATCCTTGAAAGTCCCAGAGCGGAGCCGACGTGGAGCACGAAAGAGCGCATCAGGCACCGCCAGCCGTAAAGCGGACCCGGCGAGCGAGTTCACCTGCCGGTGCGAAGAACGGGATCCTCGGTCTCCAGCGGATGGCCGGCAATCGCGCTGTCTCCTCGCTCGTCGCCCGTCCCGGCACCTCGGCTCCCGTGCAGCGCGACGGCACGGACACGCTGGCGCCTCCTTCCACCGCCGCGAGCTCCACTCCTGCGGTGACGACCCCCATCACGACCTCGTCGAGCAACACGGCGGCCGCCGGGAGCGGTGGCACCGCAACGGCAGGCTCTAGCGCCTCCGCCTCCGCCATCTCCGCCCCCGTCACCGCGCCCGCCTCGGTGTACCGCACGGCGACCCCTGAACGGGCGCTCATCGGCGCGGCGGGAACGACCTGGAAGGGTGTCAAGAAGAAGTACCTCGGCGCAGAGGCCGGTGCGGACGGGCCGGGAACGATGAAGCGCATCGTCGACTACCGCAAGCTCTACGTCGACGAGCTGCTCGCCAAGATGAAGGCCACCTACGGCGTCGGGGCTCGCGCAGTGGGAAGCACCGCGCTCAGCTCGGACTACGACGTCACTTTCCTCGGTCCGATGCAGGCGGCCGCGCCCGCCGTGGTCGGCTTCAACAAACAGTTCCGCGAGGACTGGTCGAGCGAGTCGGGCACCGTCTTCGACACCAACGTCTACGCGGAGGACTTCCTCGGCGGAAAGCCGGCGGGCGCGAAGCGCGACGACGAAGCAACCAAGATGACCACGGCCGGTCAGGCCGAGGACGAGCAGATCCAGGACATCAACGCGCTGGTCAAAGCGCGAAAGAACATGTCCAAGGGCAACTGGTCCATGTTCGTGAACCGCATCGTCTTCTCTCTTCCCGAGGCCCAGCAGGCAACTGCGCGCAAGCAGTTCGACGCCGCCGACGCCACCTTCCGGACGAGCTACGTCGGCAGCCTCATCGGGCGCCTGCCCGAGCAGAAGGTCAAGGCGCTGCGCAAGGCGGGAAAGAGCGACTCCCAGATCGTGGAGGAGCTCGAGTCGGGGGCAGAGGGCGTGGAGGCGGCGAACCGCGAGTATGAAGCACAGCTGATGGAGGTCGGACGCCTCGAGGCGGCGCGCGCAGCCCTTGCCGGCGACCCGACAGCAGCGACCGGAAGCCCACGGTGGAGCCAGCTCACGATCGAGATCCGCAAAGCCAAGAGCAAGGCGATGCTCTTTGCCAACGAGCCCTACTTCTCCGCAGGCACCCTCTATCACGTGGTGGGCAACATGCAGGGCGCCTGGAAGGTCGAGCTCGGCGCTCCCGAGTACTTCCAGTCGGCCAACGAGAACTTCGGCGACTTCAAAAAGGAGATCGCCCACCATGGGGGCGGCGACGCGACGGGCGCTGAGTTCGTCCACTTCGCCGTGGCCAGCTCCAAATACGCCTTCCGATTCCTCGACGCGGCCGTGCACCTCAAGGTGTCCGGAATCAAGCTGACCAAGCCGGTCGAGGCGCTGCGCGACTCGGAGGGACGACTGCTCGCCATCCGCCAGGGAGAGGCGCTCGACGCGGACAACAAGCGGATCGACGAGCGGGCAATCGGCGCCGGTCGCGACGATGCTGGCGCCCTGCGCAAGAAGGACGTCGCAGGAAATGCAACCGGCGATGCGGTGCCGACGAGCAAGGACTATCGAACGATCAGCGAGCACGACAAAGAGGAGCACGCCAAGGGCTACGTAGCAGAGATGGGCGTCGGCTCCATCTCGGCTCTGGACCGCAAATTGACCGAAGTCAGCATCGAGCTCAACGTCGAGGCGCGCAAGGCTGGACAGAAGACCAGCTGATGCCCAAAAGCCGGGCCAAGGCGTCCTACGTGGCACTGCTGCGTGAGGACGTCCCAGGCTTCAACCAGCTCAAGAGAAGTCTCGGTGGCGCTCGCCTCGACCTGAGCGAGGTCGACCTGTCCGGCCTCGACCTCTCCTCCGCCGACTTCACCGGCTGTGACCTGTCCCGGTCGGACCTCTCGGGAGCGACGGCCTCTGCGGCGTCTCTGTCGAGCGCCCGCCTGCAGGGGACGATCACCGACGGCCTTCAGCTGCGCGGAGACCCTGAGCCGGTAGAGCTGCTGCTCCTGCTGTGGAAGGACCCGGACGCATTCAACGAGCGCCGTGGAAATGGGCCCGGGCCGCTCCTACTGTCGGCGGACCTGTCCGGCGCAGATCTCGGCGCGGCAGATCTGCGCGGCGCACACTGCTCCGGCGCCCGCCTCGATGGAGCGATCCTCCGGGAGGTCAAGCTCGACGGCGCCATCCTCTCGGGCGCCTCGGCGATAGGAGCCGATCTGTCCGGCGCGGCGTTCGCCCGCGTCGAGCTCGACCGCGCTGACCTCTCCGCCGTGAACCTGTCCGGCGCCAGTCTCGACTACGTGGACCTGAACGGAGCACGGCTGGACGGCGGGCGCCTCAAGGACGCCCGCCTGAACGCGTGCAACCTCGTTGATGCTTCCGCGCTCGACGCTGACCTAGAAGGTGCCGCTCTGCTCGAGTGCACCCTGAGCGGTGCGGACTTCACCGGGGCCCGGTTCGCCAGGAGTCGGTGGAGCGAGTGCACGTTCTCCACCGGCTCGCTCGTGCGGACGAGCTTCAGCGGTGCGGTGCTCACCGAGTGCAACTTCACCTCCGTCGACGTTTCGGAGGCAGATTTCACGGGAGCCGAGCTCGACACCAGCTCGTTCGAGCAGCTCCGTCACGTCGATCGGGCGACCTTTCCGTAATCTCTTCCGTGAGCGCCCCGCTCGGGGGAACCTCTGGCGCGGAGCATCCGGACAACGCGCGCGTTGGCGCAACATTTCACGCAGCGACTCAGACGCAGCGGGCGCTTCGAGCCCGCTCACGACCTCGGAAGCGGCCGTTTGGGTGGCTTCCTACCCGGGTTCCAGCCCGGCGGCATCTCGTGCAGGGAAGGGTCGTCATTATCATGCGATTTGTGAACAACACAGCAAGAGGGACCTTCGACGTCGACTTGGCGTCCGGTGCGGCCGAGCTCGATGGCTCGGTTCGCCGGTTCGAGCTAACCAAGCGCTTCCATGGTGATCTCGAGGCCACCGGGGCGGGTGTGATGCTCTCGTGCGGCGACCCACAAGCCGGTGCAGCAGGCTACGTGGCCATCGAAATCGTGCGCGGCCGTCTCGGCGGGCGCGAGGGAGACTTCGCGTTGCAACAGTTCGGCACCATGAACGCGGGCTCACAGACCCTGCACTACGAGGTGGCGCCCGGATCGGGGCACGGCGAGCTGACGGGCATCCTCGGCGCACTCCACCTCACGATCGATGCAGACGGGACACACCATTACGAGCTGGAATACGACCTCCAGGCCTGAGTCGAGCGCCGCTGGGATGGCCGATCAGCAGCGTGAGCGTCGTCACGTAACGGCGCCGCGCACTGTCGAATCGCGCACTGTCGAATAGAGCGGAGGGAGGGGGATTCGAACCCCCGGTGCCTTGCAGCACAACGGTTTTCAAGACCGTCGCATTCGTCCGCTCTGCCATCCCTCCGAGTCGACCCGGGCCATGCGTCCGGGGTTCTCCTTTCAGATGCTGGGTTCCTCCCAGATCCTGGTGCGCACCTCGGTGAGCCACTCCTCGGCCGAGCGACGACGCAGATCCACCTCTGCCCTGCGCACTTCGGCATGGGCACCCGAGACCGGATAGGAGCCGAGGAAGCGGAGACCACCGAGGATCCGGTGAAGCTCAGCCAGGCAGTCGCCGAGCATCTGGTCGGAGACGTGGCCCTCCGCCTCGATCACAAAGCAGTACTCGCCGAGCGCCTGCTTGGTCGGGCGGGAGACGAGGCGGCTGAGGTTCAGCCGGCGGGCGGCGAAGGTGCCGAGGATCTCGACGAGGCTGCCCGGTCGATCCTCCTGCTGGAAGCAGACAAGCAGAGTCCGGTCGTTTCCGGACGGCGGAGGGACCCGATCCTTGGCCACGAGGACGAAGCGTGTCTGGTTGCCGTCGTGGTCCTCGATCTCGGGGGCGAGCACCTCGAGGCCGTAGAGCTTGGCGGACACGAGGGGAGCAACCGCTGCCGCGTCACGAAGGCGTTCCTCGGAGACGACGCGCGCCGCGTCGGCCGTCGAGCTCGTGGCGACGCGCGACGCTCCGGGCACGAGGTCGAGCAGGGCGTCGCGGCACTGGGCGAGCGCCGGAGGATACGACAGGACCTGGCGCACCTCGCCGAGGGCCGTTCCGGCAAGACCGAGAAGATGGAGGTGGATGTCAAGCACGACCTCTCGCTGGACGAGCAGGTCTTCGCCGAAGATCAAACGGTCCACGGTGGCCGAGATCGGCCCTTCGATCGAGTTCTCGAACGGGACGAAGGCGGCGTCCGCGTCTCCGGAGGCCACTGCGGCGATTGCGTCCTCGATGGTCGCCGTCGCCATCAAGTCCGCCGAGGCGAGGTCGGCCTCTCCGAGCAGCGCCTCCTCGGTGAAAGTTCCCTCGGGGCCCAGGTAGGCGATGCGCTCCCAGTGAGACAGGCGGTCGCTCATGGCTGGCAGGATAGTGAGCCGGATGGACGACGACGATCTCGAACGGCTGCTCGCGCAGGTGAGCACGGGTGAGCGGAGCGCTGAGGAGGCTGCCGTGCGCCTGCGGCGCCTCCCCTTTGCCGACCTCGGCTTTGCCCGGGTGGACCATCACCGGGCGCTCCGCCAAGGGCTGCCCGAGGCCGTCTACGGCCCGGGGAAGTCCGCTGCCCAGTGCGCTGCCATCGTAGAGGAACTGCTCGAGCACGGCAGCGGGCCAGTGCTGCTGACCCGAGCCTCGTCGGTTCAGGTCGAGGCGGCACTCGAGCGCAGCCCAGGCGGAGTCGTGACGGGGACCTCTCCAGAGCCGGGCGAGCGCTCGATCGTCTCGTGGCGTCCCGCCGCTGAGCGGCCGGGCCGGGTCCTCGTCGTGACTGCCGGAACGGCGGACCTGCCAGTCGCCGCGGAGTGCCGGGCCGCGCTCTCGGCGTACGGCTTCGTCCCCCAGCTGCTCGCCGACTGTGGGGTCGCCGGCGTGCACCGGCTGCTCGCCTCCTTCGAGCAGCTGGCGGAGGCGGACGCTATCGTCGTCGTCGCCGGCATGGAGGGGGCGCTCGCGAGCATGGTCGGGGGACTTACGGCCGCTCCTCTGGTAGCGGTGCCGACGAGCGTCGGCTACGGCGCCGGTCTCGAAGGGGTCACGGCCCTCTTGGCGATGCATGCCTCCTGCGCCTCCGGGGTGAGCGTGGTAGGGATCGACAACGGTTTCGGCGCTGCCTGCGCGATCGCCCGGATGCTGCGGTGAGCGGCCGACCGGCGGTGGGCGCTGGGGTCCGCGTCGCCTGGTTCAACTGCTTCGCCGGCATCGCCGGTGACATGGCGCTCGCCAGCCTCGTCGACGCGGGAGCCGATCTCGCCGAGATCGAGACGCTGCTTCGCCGGGTGCCCCTCGGGGGTTGGGCTGTCGAGGCCGTGCCGGTACTTCGCGGCGGGATCGCAGCGACTCGGGTCGAGGTCACCGTGGAAGACGACGGCGTCGTGCGGACTTTCCCGGCGATCTTGGCGCTGCTCCAGGAGGCGAAGCTCCCTCCGCGCGTCGAGCAGCGCGCGAGCGCGGTCTTCGCCGCGCTCGCCGACGTCGAGGGCCGACTCCACCGGCGCCCGCCTGCCCAAGTGCACTTCCACGAGGTGGGCGGCCACGACGCGATCGTCGACGTGGTGGGCACGATGGCCGCACTCGAGGTGCTCGGGGTGGACGAGATCCGCTCGAGCCCGGTCTCCACCGGGACAGGCCTCGTGAGGAGCCAGCACGGGCTCCTTCCGAACCCTTCTCCCGCCGTCCTCGGGCTCCTCGCCGGGGCACCGCTCACCGGCCGGGACATCGATGTGGAGCTCACCACGCCGACCGGCGCAGCAATCCTTGCCGCCACGGCTACCGGGTTCGGCCCGCTGCCCGCGCTCACCATCGAGGCGACCGGCTACGGAGCAGGCAGCAGGGAGTTAAGCGACCTGCCCAACTGCACCCAGGTCGTCCTTGGGTGTCGACCCGCCGAGAGCGGGGCGCTCGAGACCGGCACGGGCGGCCAGCCGCTCGTGCTGCTCGAGGCCAATCTCGACGACGTGACCGGTGAGCTGCTCTCCCACACCCTTGAGGCTCTGCTCGCCGCCGGGGCGACTGACGCATGGGTGACCCCGGTGGTGATGAAAAAGGGTCGGCCCGGTCACGTGGTGAGCGTGCTCGCCGACCTGGCGCTCGCCCCCCAGCTGCGCGCGCTTCTCGCCGAGGAGACGGGGTCCTTCGGGGTTCGGACAAGCGAGGTCGGGCGCTTTGCCGCCGAGCGTCACTTCGAACAGGTGGAGGTGGCTGGCCGCCCGGTCCGGGTGAAGGTGAGTCCCGGTCGTGCGAAAGTCGAGCACGACGATGCCCGGGAGGTCGCCCGCCAGGAGGGTCTGCCGGTCCGCGAGGTCATCGCTCGCGCGGAGCACGCCTGGCGCCTGCGATCGACTGCCGAGCCGCCCCCCGGCGGAGCTAGCTGAGCAACGTCAGAGGGAACGGCGCCGGCGAAGAGGGTCGAGCGAAAGCCGCAGCGCAACGCTCCCGACGGCGCTGCGTCCGAATAATCAACATCTCCGGCAGTCATAACAAAGCTCAATTGGCGAGAACCAGAAGTGCGTCAGGGACGGCTGGCCAAGGACGTATCGCGCTCCTCAAATCGGTTCCCGGATGGTGCTGGCGGCCGGAGGTGAGACCGCCTGCTGGCCTTCGCGCCCGACGACGATCGCCTGCGACTTGGCCACGGTCTTACCGCCCTGAGCCTCAAGGGCGGCCGGCGCCGCCCTCATAGGCCTCGGCGCGGGCAAGTACCAGGCGAGCCGAACGAACAACTGCCTCATCGATCATGGTCCGATCCGCCGAGGCGACGACGCCCACCCCGAGATCGAGCGCCTCGGCGAAGGCAGTGACGACACCGCGGGCGTGCTCGATCTCCTGCGGCGTCGGCGTGAAGACCTCGTTGGCGGCGAGCACCTGGGACGGATGGATGCAGGCCCGACTCCCGAATCCCAGCCGTTTGAGCGAACGCGTCGACTGGGCGAACTCTTGCGAATCGTCGAGCCGTACGTGGACCGACGCCACAGGAGCACCGAGACCCGCGCCTGCACTGGCAAGTACGACCTGACTCCTCGCCAAGAGCATCTCCGTCCCATCGGGTCCGGGTGTCGCCCCGAGGTCTGCAGCGAGATCCGCCTCACCGAGTTGAAGTCTTTCGACGCGCGGGGCGCCGGCGATGTGGAGAACGTCGATCACGGCGTGAGCGGTCTCAATCATCGGCTGGACGCGCACGCTGCCTTCTTCGATCCCAAGGCTCAACTCGATATCCCTCAATGCGGCGTCGAGGGCATGCAACTCGGGCGCGCCGCCAACCTTGGGGACGCAAATGCCCGACATGGCTTCACTCACTACGCTTTCCAGATCGTCAGCGCCCTCCGGCCAAGGATTGATGCGGACCCAGATCTCAGTGCGTCGCTCGCCTGGGGGCAGCGCGCCGATCCACTGGCGGGCCGCGTCGCGGGCGATGACTTTGTTTCCTGGGACCACGCCGTCCTCAAGGTCGACGATGACCGCGTCGGCGTTTCGGGTGAGCACGCCCGCGAGTTTTTCGGCGGAGTCGCCCGGGACGTAGAGATAGCTACGCGGCGCCGCACGGACGATCATCGAGTCGGCGCGCTTGCCGAGAGGGAAGTCGCGACGGTGCCGTCGACCTTCCTCGCCTCAACCCGGCACGACCCGTCTTTGTCAGCTGACAAGAAGATCTCGACTGATTCCGAATCGAACACCGGAGACAGCGAGCGGAACTCCATGGTCGCCACGGTGCCGAGCGCTCGCTCGGCCTCCCCCGCCAACAGCATCGTCAGCAGCGGGCCATGGACGACGAGGCCCGGGTATCCCTCCTTTTCTGTCACGTATGCGCGGTCGTAGTGGATGCGGTGCGAGTTCCACGTCACCGCCGAGAAGCGGAACAGCCCGACCGGATCGAAGTCGACTCGGCGGACGAGTTCAAACCTGACGCCGCCGTTGTCAGGCGGAGCGTCAGGCGACCCGGGAGAAGCGACCCGGTCTCCCTTGGATGCTTCGGGCGCCCGCCCGACTGCGGCACGGCGGTAGATCACCGTCTGGTGCTCCTCGAGCCGCTCGACGCCTTCTTGTACGTAGAGGTGTCGCCAGTCGCAGATCACGATGTCACCGCTTCTACCGTGCCGCTCCTTGCAATCGATGAGCTCGGCGTGTCGCTCGGCCGGCTCTCCGATGACCAGTCCGCCCGCTTGCAGGACGCTTCCCCCGCCGGCCATACGGCGCGGATACTGCATGGCCAGTTCGCCGAACCGACGAGGATGCCCGTCCGGGCCGAGGTCCCGGCCGGCGGTGAGGTCGGGGAAGTATGCCCAGTGCCACAAAGCCGGGAGTGCCTCGCCGATGGCGAAACGCCGACCGGGCTGGATGACCGTGGCTAGGCGGTCCGCCGTCTCCGGGGCCATCGAGTCCAGACGTATCTGTTGAGCGCCCGGCTGCACGGTCACCGCGCAGCTCGTTGCGTGGCGCGCAATCCTGCGCTTCGCAGCGGAGTGGAGGAGCAGCGATCGCCGGTTGCCTCTCGAGGCTTCATGCCGCCAAGATCACGACCGCCGGATTGCTCGCGCAGCAGTCGGCGTCCGCTTCCCTGAGCGCCCGTCCGAGCTTCGAGGGGCCACGGTGGAGCCGCGGTGCACGTAGAAAGTCGGCAACACGACACTGCGCATTGGCGAGTCGGGCTCTTCGAGTCGCGCCAACAGTAACTCGGCCGCGACTGTGCCCATCTTCTCAGCATCGCGAGCAACGACGCTCACCGGTGGATCCATGAGGCGCAGCAGCTCGACGTCGTCGCAGATGATCAGCGAGACATCCTCACCGTGGCGTAGCCCGTGCTCGTTGAGTGCGGCAAGCGTTCCCACACCGATCTGTGAGTTGGCAGCAATGATCGCCGTCGGCGGATCCTCTCGCTCGAGGAGCATCTTCGTCGCCTCGAAGCCGAAGTCCCGTGAGTAAGAGCCGACTTCTATCACGACGTCATCCAGCGACTCGATCCCGAAGGCGGCGTAAGCGCTCTGAAAGCCCTTCAGGCGATCCCGCGATCCTCTCGTCTCGGCAGACCCGACAATGAAATTGATCTTCCGGTGGCCGAGCTTCAAGAGCGTCGAGGTGGCCTCGGCCACTCCCGTCGAGTGGTCGAAGAGGACGGCGTCCGTCGCAACACCTTTGATCTCACGGTCAAGGAGCACGACCGGAGTCGACTGATTCTTCAGCACGCGCAGCGTCTCGGAGTTCGTCTCTGATTGGAGCGACAGGATGAATCCGTCCACTCTGCGCTGGCGCAGCACGCCGATGTGCTTGGCGTCGAGCATCGGGTCACCGAGGGAGTTCATGAGCAAGATGGAGTACCCATGGCTCTCAAGCTCCTGCTCGGCGCCCTTCACGATGCCGGCAAAGAGCGGGTTCGAGATGTCGCGCACGATAAAGCCGATCGTGCGGGTCGAGCCCAGCCGGAGGCTCTGAGCGAGAAAGTCCGGTTGGTAGCTGAGCTCCTCAGCGGCTTCCATCACCCGGGCCCGCATCTCCGGGCTCACATCCGGGTGGTCGTTCAGCGCCCGCGAGACGGATGAGGGTGCGACGCCGGCGAGGCGCGCGACCTCTTTAATTGTCGGCTGCTGTTCGCTCGGTGCCACTACCGTCCCGTACCTAAGCAGATGATCATCGGCTCGCCGAAACTACAACGGCAGTGGCCTTCATCCCGCGAGAAGATGGATGGCGACGCGTCGGTTGCCGGAGGTGAACGCTCGGCGACCGTGGCGCCGGGAAGGCGGGACGGCGTCGTCGCACATCAACGCCATCAGCCCTCGATTACGCATATCGCCGCGCCGACATCCACCTCGTCACCTTCCGCCGCGACGTGTTCGACCACAGTACCTGCAACCGGTGACGGGATCTCCACGGTCACCTTGTCGGTCTCGACCATCGCCAGAGGAGTACCCACCTGGACGACGTCGCCCACAGCAACGGTCCATTCCGAGATGAGCGCGCTCTGGGTAGTGTCGCCCACCCTCGGCAGCTTAATCTGATGCCGCACGTCTTCAGTCCCCTGACGCCTGGACGCGCGAGAACATGTCCGCAGTGCTCGCCCGAGGACTTGCCAGGACCCGCTCCAGCGTCGCCTCGAGTTCTTCGCGTTGCTCGGACCAAATTCGCTCGATCGCTCTCTCGTCGAGGGTGCCGTTCGCGATGAGCTTCTCGCCGTAGAGCCGCACCGGATCACGTCGGAGCCAGGCGTCGAGTTCCCCCGCGGGCCGGTACGCCGCCTTGTCTGAGCGGGAGTGGCCGGCGTAGCGATACGTCTTCGCCTCCACGAACGTCGGCCCTCCACCTTCGCGCGCCCGGTTGGCCGCCCGCTCGATCACGCTGTGGACGGCATCGACGTCCTGCCCATCGACCGTCTCGCTCGGGATGGCGTAACCGGCTGCCCGCAGGGCAAGGTCCTCGATCGGCGTGGTCCGGTCGATGCGCGAGTACTCCCCGTAGAGGTTGTTCTCACAAACGAAGACCACCGGAAGCCGCCAGATCGCCGCCAGGTTGAGACCCTCGTGGAACCCGCCGATGTTCACCGAGCCGTCCCCGAAGACCGAGATGGAGATGTTGTCCAACCCGAGAACCTGGGATGTGAGCGCCGAGCCGGCGGCCACGGGAACGCCGGCGCCGACGATGGCGAAGGTTGGAAGGAGTCCGACCGATGAGTCGCTGAGGTGCATCGAGCCTCCGATGCCGCCCATGCAACCAATCTGGCGACCGAGTATCTCCCCGAGCACCGCTTCGGGTGTCACGCCGAGCGCCAAGGCCATGCCATGGCCGCGGTAGGTGCAGACGACGATATCGTCCGGCCGCGTGGCCCCCGCGATGCCGACCGCAACCGCCTCCTGCCCCTGGCAGGTGTGCGTGGTCCCAGGGATCAGGCCCTCGCCGAACAGGGCGATGACCCGGTCCTCGATCAGGCGAATCTCGACCATCCTGGCGAACTTGATGGCCTCGTCATTGGTGAGGGCGAGGCGGCGCGCAACGGCGTCCGGCATGACCTCGGTTTTGTCCGGCAAGACCGGGCTGCTCATCGTGCGTCCTCCCACCAGTGCCCGGGCACCTTGTCGGTCGAGATCAACTCGGAGATCTGCTTCGCCACGTATGGACTCGACGGCAGGTACTCGGCCTCGAGCTCCGAGCCGTAGGGCACGTGCACGTCCGGAGCAGTAATCCGCATCACCGGGCCGCGTAGGTCCGAGTAGCAGCGCGACGCGACATACGAGACGATCTCGCCTCCCCATCCTCCGGTGAGCTGGTTCTCTTCGACCGTAACAAGACGCCCGGTCCTCGCCACGGAACGTTTGACGATGTCCCGATCCCACGGCATGAGCGTCCGCAGGTCGATGACGTCCGCCGACCAACCCTTCGCCTCGGAGGCGGCGTCGAGGGCGATGCCGACCGTCTGTCCGAGGGCCACGATCGTGACGTCGTCGCCGCTCGCCAAGAGCTCTCCGACGCCGAGGGCCAACACCGCGTTCTCGCCAGGCTCGAAGTCCTCTCGCCGGCCGTAGAGCGCGCGCGGCTCCAGGACCACGACCGGGTCGGGATCGCGGATCGCCGCCTTTGTCAGGCCGTAGGCGGAGCGGGCCCCGGAGGCAACGGCCAGCTTCAGTCCGGGAGTGCCGAGGAGCCACCGCTCGAGGGTCTGGGAATGCTGGCAACCGAACCCGAGACCTGACCCGCACGACGCCCGGACCGTGAGCGGTGCGTTCAAGCGCCCACCTGACAGGTAGTGCATCATCGCCGCTTCGGTGACGACCTGGTCGAGGGCGACCCCAAGGAACTCTACGAACATGATCTCGACAACCGGTCGCAGTCCGGTAACCGCGGCGCCGACCGCGGCGCCGAGGAACCCAGTTTCAGAGATCGGCGTGTCTCGAACCCTGAGTGGCCCGAAGCGCTCGAGCAGTCCCTCAGAGGTCTTGAATGGGCCTTCGGCTTCGGCGATGTCCTCGCCGAAGGTGATGACCGTGGGGTCGCGCTCCATCTCCTCTCGAAGTGCGAGGGCTATCGCCTGGTTCATCCGGAGCTTTGGCATCGCTCACCACATCCTCGTCGTCGATCCGTCCACTTGACACTGTCGGCGCCTTGCCGCCTATGAATCCTTGCCGTCGCCGAATGCCCCGACGGCATCCAGCCGCCTGAGTTCACTGGCGTCGAGGTCGAGGACCTCAGTCAGCACCTCACTCGTGTGCTCGCCGAGCAGCGGGCCCCGACGCCTGACCGGACCATGGCCTCCGACGCGGGCCGAACTGGCGACTTGGCGGACCGTGCCGAGGCTCGGGTGACTCGTCTCGACGACCATCTCCCTCTCGGCGACCAGCGGGTCGGCCAGCGCGCTTCGCACGTCGTTCACTGGCCCGCACGGGACACCCGCTGCAACCAAGACCTCTAGCCAGTCCGCTGTGGACCGCTCGGAGAACAGTTGGCACAGTTGGCGCACGACGAGATCCGCGTTGCGTCGCCGCGCCTCGAAACTGGAGTAATCGGGATCGTTCTTCCACTCGGGCTTCCCGATGACGTCGACAAGGCGGCGCCAGAACTTTTCCTTGGCGCACGCTACGACGAGCCAACCATCGGCTGTCGGGAAGTTCTGGAACGGGATCAGGGAGGGGTGGGCCGACATGGCGGTACGCGCCGGCTCGTAGCCTCCGCTCAGGTGCCATGTGGCGACGTAGCTCAACATTGAGATAGCGGTGTCAAACAGCGCAACATCGCAGTCAGTCCCGATGCCGGTCTCGCGAGCCGCGATCACTCCTGCGAGAAGCGCCATCGCGGCGGCGAGACCAGTCGAGAAGTCCACGAGCGAGAGGCCGGTCTTCTGCGGGGCCTCGTCGGGTGAACCAGTGAGGGACATCCACCCGGCACGGCCCTGCATGACGTAGTCGTATCCGGGGTCGGCCTGGCCTGAACCGGTAACGCCGAAGGAGGTGAGGAAGCAGCAGACGATGCTTGGATTCAGGTGGCGCAGATCCGAATAGCGAATGCCGAGCTTCTCCGGAACGTCGCCGCGGACGTTGGCAAAGACAGCATCAGACGAAGCTACGAGCCGATCGAAGACCGCTCGCCCCGAGATGTTGCCGAGATCGAGCAGGACGCTGCGCTTCCCGCGGTTGAACGTCTCGAAGAACAGGCTTCCGTCGCCGCTACGAAACGGTGGGACGGTGCGGCCGACGTCGCCGCCGCTCGCGGGATCCTCGACCTTGATCACGTCCGCCCCGAGATCGACGAGCTGGGACGTGCCGAAAGGACCCGCGCCGTACTGCTCGAGGGCAAGGATCCGTACACCCTGGAGTGGGCGTGGGCGCGTCGCGGCGTCTGCCTCCCCGTCTCCCGCAGCGCCTCCCGGATCAGTCAATGAAACGTCGCAGCCGTCGAACGAGCGGAGCCGTCACTTGTCGGCGCGGAACTCGGCGATGAAGTCCTCGTCAAGCTCCCAGCCCAGTCCCGGCCCGTCGGGCAGCTTGAACAGCCCGTCTTGAAGCTCCGGCCTGTTCCCGAGAATTCGCCAGAAGATCGGGTCTCGTTCGGGATGGAACGCCTCGGCGTAGGTCCCGTTCGGCATCGAGGCCAACAGATGGCTTGCCAGGTGCCCCTCCTCGTGATGAGCCAACTCGACCCCGAAGCTCATCGCCATCTGTGCGACCCGCCGCCACTCGGTGGGACCGCCTCCCCACGAGGCGTCGAAGTTCGAGACGTCGATCGCCTCGCCGACCATCAGGTCGCGCATCGCGATGCGATTGATCTCGGTCTGGCCGGCGGCGACCGGAACACCGGTCTTCAGCCGCACCGTCTGCATCGAGCGACGGTCGTCCGGCCACTGGCAGGGCTCCTCGAACCAGCGCAGCTCCACAAAGTCACGGGTCCGGTTGACGAACTCGATGGCTTGGCTCGCTGTCCAGCCCTGGTTGGCGTCGACGAGGAAGAAGAAGCCCGGGTGCGCCGTCTTCACGGCCCGGCGCAACCGTTCGGCGTCGACCTCGGGTGAGGCACCGCCGATCTTGAACTTCATGCCAACGAAGCCCCCGTCGGAGAAGAAACTCACCTCCTTCTCGATGCTCCCCGGATCTTCGGTGTAGTAGCCGCCAATTCCAATCATTGGGATGTCGGATCGGAAGCCGCCCCACAGCCGGTACAACGGCTGACCGAGGGCCTTTCCGATTGCATCCCACAGCGCCGTGTCGACGCAACTAATCGCCTGCATGGCAAAGCGACGATCGCGCAGCTGATCCAAGGTGATGCGTCGCATCGCGTCCCAGCACTCTTCGATGGCGAACGCGTCGCGCCCGACGAGCATCGGGACGAGCTCATCGTGGATGATCCCCATGATGGTGCCCTGTTCGGCGTCGGCGTCGGCGTTGTACGCCTCGCCGACGATGCCTTCCTCAGTCGTGACGCGGGTGATGATGGTGCACCGTCGCGGCATGCGGTAGTAACTGCCGCGGTACAGACGCTGGAGCGTCACGCGTACCGGTACGGTTTCGATCGAGCGGATGCGTAGTGGCACGTACCCCATCTTTCGCGTCGTTTCCAGTTCCATTAGCGCCGGACGGACAGCAGCCGCTCAGTCGAGTCTTCACGCTCGAAGACGAATCGGTCGTGTCTTCCCACTAAGCCCTTGTTTGGCCAATCCCGCGGTTGTGGCGAGCCGACTGGTATCGATTCCGATGCTAGACAGGGGAGGTCGCCTTGTCAACCCGATCAGGCCTGGACCGGCCCCCTAACCGCGGTCAAATTTCCTCGTCTTGCGGCCGATTCTCTGTAGGGCGGCGGTAGTTCTCGAGACCCTCGTCACTCCTCTAACTGGGCACCGGATCGCAGCCGCCAAGCCAGGTTCGCAAGTAGCCGAGGCTCGAGTTGACGATCTCGAGCTCGGACTGTCCAGGCCACACGTTCGAGGCCTCGACGAGCCACGCCCGACAACGCGGCGCGTGCGCCAGAGCCCCGAGAATGCCCGGAATGTCAAGGTCCCCGTCGCCTAGAGCCACGCACGGCCACCAGCCGTCGGGTCCTTGGCCCCGTGCCCATTCGTCTATCCGCAGATCTCGAAGATGGGTCATGACGATGAACGGGCTGGCGGCTTCGATCGACGCGACTGGATCGTCGCCAACCCGTACGGCGTTGCCCACGTCGAGGCACACCCCGAGGCTCTCCGATTCAATAGAAGCCACGAGGTCGAGAAGGTCTCGTACCGGGCGGTCGGCGTGGTTCTCGACGGCGGCGACAACGCCCAGGCGCTCTGCCTCGCGACAGATGGCCTGGATCGGTTCCCTGAGGCGCTCGAGCTGGGCGCCGCGGACAGAGCGGTCGTCGCTCCATGAGTCTTGGTCGCCGCAGACCACGCGCACGATCCGACAGCCGAGTGATGCGGCCACTCGCATCGCGGCAATCGCCTGCCCCAGCTTTTCTGGATTGCGGCCGTCTTCGAGGCCGTTGCGGTGCCCCCAGGCGTAGATGCACTCGACGCCGATGCGCCGCAGCTCGCTTCTGAGCCACTCGATCCCTGCTGGGCTCAGGTCCTCGACGTGAATGGATTGCAGCGACACAACCTCGACACCGAGTTCTTCCACATAGGCAAGAAGATCTGATGATGCCCAACGCTCCTGCAACGGGGACTCCCAGCGGTTTGCCTCACCGAAGAAGCGATGGAACGAGAAGCTGTCGACGCCGAGCTGTATGTCGCCGAGTTCCCGGCTAGAGCTAACGGGCAAGGTATCCGCCGTCCACGGGAAGCACGATCCCGTGGACGTAGTCCGAGAGGCCCGATGCCAAGAAGGTCACCGCCCCGAGGAGATCTGCCGGATCCCCCCACCGTCCGGCGGGGATGCGGGAGATCACCTGTTGGGCGCGCACCGGGTCGTCCCAGATGTGGCGATTGAGCTTCGTCTTGACGTATCCGGGCGCAATGGCGTTGACGTTCACCCCGGACTCCGCCCATTCGAGCGCCAGGCTCTTCGTCAGCTGGGCAACGCCGCCCTTGCTCGCCGCATAGGCAGCGACCCGCAGACCGCCGAAGAAGGCGTACATCGACGCGATGTGGATGATCTTTCCGCTGTGCTTCGGCTCCATCTCGGCAAAGGACAGCTGCGAGAGCTGGAAGACCGAGGACAGGTTTGTCGCCAAGGTGAGGTCCCAGTCAGTCGCGTCGACGGATTCAGAGGGCTGGGCGCGGACATGCCCGTGCGAGGTGACCAAAATGTCGAGCCCGCCGAGCTGCTCGACCGCCACGCCGAAGGCGTCTTCGCACGAAACCCGCTCGGAGAGATCCGCCTCGATCGCCACGACGCGCACGCCGTTGGGCGCCAGCGCAGCGACGACTTCACGGACGCTCGCCGACCGGCCGATCGCGGCAGTCTCGACTCCCGCGGCGTGTAACCCGGCGACGATCGCTGAGCCGATGCCGCCTCCACCTCCGGTGACGATCGCCCGCTTGCCGGCGAGGAGTCCGTCAGCCACGGCGATCTCCGCCTGCCGTCATCGCCTCAGATTTGTTGTTTCTCCTCGGTGCTTTCATGACGTGCCCTCCTCGACGGCCATCACTCACGAAAGGCACCCCGCCCCAAGACCCGGCCACGAGCACCGAGGGTGGCGGGGAGCGATCAGTAGATCAGCTCACCTCCGGAGACGTTGAGCGTCGTTGCGGTGATGAAGCTGGCGTGGTCCGAGGCGAGGAACACCGCCGCCGCGGCGACATCGTCGGGTTGTGCGAAACGTCCGAGCGGGATCGCGTGCACGGCGTCCTCGATCTGGGACTCGGTAAGACCTGACCGCAGCATCGGACTGTCGACGGTTCCCGGCGCGACGCAGTTGACCGTGATCCCATCGCTGGCGAAGGCCCGCGCCAGCCCTCTCGACAACGAGACGACGCCGCCCTTGGATGCGGCGTACGGCGTGGCGGCGTGTAGGCCGCCCGTCCACCAGGCGTCCGAAGCGAAGTTTACGATCCGGCCGCCCGCACCTCCCGTTCGCATCAGCTGCGCCGCTGCTCTGTCGACGAAGAACGTCGCCTTCAAGTTGTTGTCCAGGTGCCAGTCCCAGATCTCCTCGGTAACATCCTCGACTTGGGTCCTGGCGAGCACGCCCGCAACGTGGACGAGGACGTCAAGACCACCGAACCCCTTTCGCACTGCGTCGAACATCGCCTGTAGCTGAGTGGCGTCCAGCAAATCGCACGGCACCGCGAGGTGGGTCGAAGCGCCGTGAAGAGCTACCCGCACGCCTTCCAGCTGCTCGCGCGCGACGTCGACGACGCAGACCCTGGCGTCGGCGGCCGCGAATGCCCGCGCGACGGCACTCCCAATCGTGCCGGCGGCCCCCGTGACAACGATCCTCTTGCCGGCCAGCCCGGCTCCGGCGTCCCAGCTCACGCTGTGGCGTGGCGGTAGCCGAAAGGTACTTGCCTTCCGGTCATGACCCGTTGTCCTTGAATGCCAATGCGATCGCCTCGATGCAGGAGCGGACCAGGATGTCCTCGCTCTCGGGCGCCACCTGTTCGAGCAGCTCGGTGTTGTGGTGAGAGTAGGACGGCTCATAGCCACCGTAGGGATACTCAGCAGCCGTAGGGAAGTAGCCGACGTAGCCATTGGAATAGCCGGCGAACAAGGTGAACGGCGCCACCGAGGCGTCCTTCACCGCGCGACCGATCTCGTTGAACGGCTCGCCTGGCAGCCCGACGATCGCCAAGTCACCGATGCGAATTGCCTGCACGTAGGCGGAAACGGAGGTCTCGATGACCTCGCCGGACTTGAGGCGCGCCACGGAATTCTCCGCCCACTGGACGTGGTAGTCGAGCGGGTTGAGCGCCGACTGCGGTTTGCCGGCGTCCACCGCCTCCTGCCACGTCGATCGGTACCCCTCGAGGAGCTTCTCGACCTCTTCGAGGGTCGGAAGCGGCTTCAGCGGGAGGTCGGCACGCACCGCCCCCCAGGAGATCTTCTGCGGACGTTGCGGGTCGTCGGGCACCCGTCGGTAGAGCGAGATCGGGGTGACCGAGCCGTAGTCGAGCCGCTCGACGTGTGTGGAGTACGGAAAGGTCTGAGCAGCGACGTGCATCGCTGCGTAGCCGAGGCGCTCGCCGAAGACGACCTCAGGACCGGCCTCCTCGTGAAATCCCTCGAGGGGCAGCACGTTGCCGGCGGCGCCGGCGAGGAAGAGACACTTCCCACCAAGGTTCGACTCGACGAGCGAGCGAAGCGCTCCGGGGAAGTCGGGCCCGACGTTCGGGTTTTCTCCGCCGAGCACGACGGGATGGCAGGCGAAGTTCGCCACGATGGCGAGCGTCTCCCCGCTCTCGGTCGCCAGCTTCAAGACGATCAGTTCGTCGTCGAGTGGGGCGTCGGGATTCCAGCCGAGGATCGTCCGGCCGTCCTCCGTACGCTCGCGCCGGTTGGCCGAGATTCCCGGGACCTCTATCGACCCCGCCGCCAGGCGCACGGGGATCAGATCGCGGGCCGCCAACGTTGCCACCCCGACGATCTCGTAGGGCAGGCTTTGGATATACAGGCGCTCCTTCTCGAAGATCGTCCGCATGCTGCCGCCGAGCTTGCGTAGCGATCCTTCGGTGACGTGCGGCCCGGCGTGCGTGTGGCTGTAGTTCAAGAACACCGCGTCGGGCGAGGCGCCGACAGCGCTCGCAACCATCTCGCGCATTTTGTCGGCCTGCGCGCATCCGAGCGCGACGAGGTCCATGGCGACGATCACGGCCCGGTTGCCGTCCGAGTCCTCAAGCACGAGCGCCGTCGCCGTGAGCGGAGCGAGCACGCCCGTCGCCGGCTCGGAACGGCGCACGAAGCCCATGCAGTCGGCTGGCATCGGTGGGGTGATGTCGATGCGGGCGACGCCGGCCAGCAGACTGCCGGCCGGCCGCTCTCCCGTCTCCTGGTGCGCCGTCCGCACCGTTGCCTGCGCCATCGGTTCCTCCTTCTCAGAATCCGGTCCGCTGACCGAGCTCGGTCAGGTAGTGCTTCAGCCGGGCGGTCTCACTGGTGTTGTCGACGCGGTCGCACGACCACTTCTCCATCCAGACGAACTCGGTGGCGACCCAACCGCTGTAGGCGCCGGCCTTCAGCGATTTGACGAAGAACTCGAGGTCGAAGGTGTTGTCGGGGAGACGACCCTGCATGAGCTGAGGCCCGCACGGCCTGACCTGGACGTGGCGGGTGCGCGCGATCAACGGGACGAGGTCTGGCGCGGCGAAGCCTGCGAAGGCGTAGTGCGAAGGGTCAAGGGTCGCCCAGAGGCCGGGGGTGCGCTCCAGCAGCTCCGCGAAGGCCTCGGGCGACTCGACGCAGGAACCGCTGTGCCCTTCCACCGAGAGCGTCAGACCGAGGTGCCCGGCGAGCTCCGCACGGTGAGAGAGGTCGGCGGCCGCTCGCCCGATCGCCTGCTCCACGGACTCGCCGCCGAAGCGCACACCGGGCAGAACGGTCACTCCGGGTGCACCGAGGGCGTGAGCAAACTCGAGCGTCTTTCGGTACAGCTCGAGGGATGCCTCTCGGACAGCTGGGTCCGGGTGGTTCGGCGCCAGCGCCTCTAGGTTCGACCCCGGGATCAAGAAGACGTCGGCGACGGCCAGCCCGGCGGCTTCGACCTGGCGGCCGACGCGTTCAGCTTCGGCGACCGGAGCCTCGACGACTGCGCTCAGTCGCACCTGGGTGTCATCGC
>JAODBN010000055.1 GCA_025463965.1 Acidimicrobiaceae bacterium | reverse complement strand
AGGTCGTGCGAGATCACCACGTAGGTGAGCCCGTGGGTTCGCTGCAGCCTCTTCATGAGGTTGAGCACCTGGGAGCGGATCGACACGTCCAGCGCGCTGACCGGTTCGTCGGCGACGACGAGCTTCGGATTGAGCGCCAGCGCTCGGGCCAGCCCGATCCGCTGGCGCTGGCCGCCGGAGAACTCGTGCGAGTACCGGTCCATCGCCTCCTCGGGAAGGCCGACCTCGGAGAGCAGCCGGTGGATGATCTCGTCCTGTTCCTTCTTCGTTCCGATGCCCTGGATGGCGAGCGGCTCGCGCAGGATCCGACCCACTCGCATCCGGGGGTCGAGCGAGGCGTAGGGATCCTGGAACATGAGCTGGAAGTCGCGTCGCTTCGCCCGTAGGCGCTTGCGATCGAGGGTGGACAGGTCCTCGTCGTCGAGGACGATCGAGCCCGAGTCCGGAGAGTCCAGCGCAGTGATGAGGCGGCCGACCGTGGTCTTTCCGCAGCCGGACTCGCCGACGAGCCCGAAGGTCTCTCCTCGCGCCACGCTGAAGGAGACGTCGGACACCGCCTTCACGCTCCCGACGGCGTGGCGCAGCACTGTCCCCTCGGTGACGGGGAACTCCTTCACCAGGTTCGTCACGCTGAGCAGGATCTCGGGCTCCGCCTGCTCGCCGAGCGCGTCCTCGCCTGCCTCCGAGAGGCGTGACGAGTCGAGCGGGCCGTCGACAGGATGCCAGCAGGCAAAGACATGGCCGTCTTCGGGCCCGTCCAGTGGAGGCTCGTTGATGCGGCATTCGTCGGTCGCACGAAGACAGCGCGGCGCAAAGCGGCAGCCCGGTGGCGGGTTGGCAAGATCAGGCGGCAGGCCGCTGATGCTGTAGAGGCGGCGCTTGTTGTCCTGCTCGAGACGGGGGATCGACGCCAACAGGGCCTGGGAGTAGGGATGGTGCATCTCATCGAAGAGCGCCTCGGTGCTCGTGGCCTCGACGATCTTGCCCGCGTACATCACCATCACCCGGTCGGCACGCCCGGCGATCACACCCATGTCGTGGGTGATGAGGAGCACTGACATCCCGAGGCGCTCCTTCAGGGAGTCGATCAGCTCGAGGATCTGCTTTTGGATCGTCACGTCGAGAGCGGTGGTGGGCTCGTCCGCGATGAGCACCTTGGGCTCACAGGCAAGCGCCATCGCGATCATCACCCGCTGGCGCATGCCACCGGACAGCTGGTGCGGGTAGTCGCCCAACCGCTCCTTCGGGCGGGGCAGACCGACGAGCGCCAGCACCTCCTCGGCCCGCGCCAGCGCCTCGCGCCGGGACGCTCCGCGGTGGATCCGCACCGGCTCCGCGACCTGGTCGCCGATGCTCTTGGTCGGGTTCAAGGAGGTCATCGGGTCCTGGAAGATCATCGCGATCTCGTTGCCACGAACCTCGTGCATCTGGGAGTAGTCCAGGGGCGCGAGGTCGCGCCCCAAGAAGTCGATCCGGCCGCCCGAGATCACCCCTCCCGGAGGAAGCAGCTGCATGATCGAGAGGCCGGTCATCGACTTGCCGCAGCCCGACTCCCCCACGATCCCGAGGGTCTCTCCCGCGTTGAGGTGAAAGCTGACTCCGTCGACCGGGCGCACTGCGCCCCCGCGCATCTCGATACGAACGGAAAGCCCCTCTACCTCGAGCACGCGGCTCATGACGTCTCCCATTTGGTGGCGCAGATTACTCCTCGGCTTGGCGATTCTTCCGTTCGGGTGGGAGAAAGTGCGGCAGATCGCGTTGCTAGCGTGTTAACCGTGGTCATCACGGACGTGGTCTGCGTGCCCGTCCAGGGTGGCTTCTTCACCGACGACCAGGCTGCCGTGGCGAGCGGGGCGGCTCGCGACGGCTTCGGCTACGCGGGCGCTCCGAAAACCCCCGGCTTCACCCGGGTCCGCCAGCCGGCCGAGGCGCTGTCGATCCTCTTGGTGCTCGATGACGGCGCGGTGGCCGTCGGGGACTGCGCGGCGGTGCAGTACGCCGGTGCAGGGGGCCGGGACCCCGTATTCCTCGCCGCCGATGCGGCCTCCACCATCGACGCACTCGTCGCTCCGAGCCTCGTCGGTCGGGAGCTGACCTCGTTCCGCGAGGTCGCTGCGGCCACGGACGCGCTCGAGTCCGGAGGCCTCCCGCTTCACAGCGCGATCCGCTACGGCGTCACCCAGGCCTTGTTGGACGCGGTGGCCCAAGTGGAGCGTCGGACGATGGCCGAGGTCGTGCGCGACGAGTACGCGACCGGCGTCGAGCTTCGGCCCGTCCCCATGTTCGTCCAGTCCGGGGACGAGCGCTACGACAACGTCGACAAGATGATCCTCAAGCGCGTGGACGTCCTCCCCCACGGGCTGATCAACAACGTCGCCACCAAGGTCGGCGCCGACGGCCAGCTCTTTGCCGACTACGTGGCCTGGGTACGGGATCGGATCCAACGGCTCGGGGAGCCCGGCTACCGCCCCACCCTTCACTTCGACACCTACGGGACCCTTGGCGCCGCCTTCGGGGGCGACCTTGCGCAGACCGCCAATTATCTCGCCCGATTGGGGGAGGTCGCCGCCCCGTTCCGCCTACGCCTCGAGCATCCGATCGACGGAGGCAGCCGCACGCGCCAGATCGAGCTGATGGGCTCCCTTCGCCAACGGCTCGTCCAGCTCGGCTCCTCCACTCAGATCGTCGCCGACGAGTGGTGCAACACCCTGGACGACATCGACGCGTTCATCGCCGCGGGTGCGGCCGACATGATCCACGTGAAGATGCCGGATCTCGGGGGCATCAACAACACCATCGAGGCCCTCCTCAAGGTCCGCCGCGCCGGGCTCGTCTCCTACTGCGGGGGCAGCTGCACCGAGACCGACCGCTCGGCGCAGGTGTCGGCACACGTGGCGATGGCGTGCGGAGCCGACCAGGTGCTGGCCAAGCCCGGCATGGGCGTGGACGAGGGGCTGATGATCGTTGGGAACGAGATGGCCCGGGTCATGGCCCTCACCGCACGGCGCACCAGCGCCGCACCCCAGAGGAGCTGAGCTCGTTGGAGCGCTTCGTCTGTCGTAACTGCGCCACCAGCTACGCGCTGGCCGACGGCGCATGGCGCTGTCTCTGCGGCGGGCTGTTCGACCTCGAGATGGACATCCCCAAGGACGCGTTCAGCGAGCTCGCAACGCTGCCCTTCTCGCTGTGGCGCTACCACCGGGCCCTTCCCTTCTCCCCGTCGGCGACGAGCTGGCAGGACGTGACCCTCGGTGAGGGGGCGACCCCGATCGTCACCGAGCCAGACGGCCTCGTCCTCAAGCTCGACTTCTTGATGCCGACCCTGTCGTTCAAAGACCGCGGCTCGGTCGTGCTCGTCTCGAAGGCTGTCGAGCTCGGAGTCGACCGCGTCGTCGCGGACTCGAGCGGGAACGCGGGCACCTCGATCGCCGCGTACGCCTCGCGCGCGGGCATTGGAGCGGAGATCTTCGTGCCGGAGTCCACCTCGGAGAAAAAGGTTGCTCAACTTCGTGGGTACGGCGCCACGGTCCGCCAAGTCCGGGGATCGCGTGCCGATGCAGCGAGGGCGGCGAT
>JAODBN010000436.1 GCA_025463965.1 Acidimicrobiaceae bacterium | reverse complement strand
TCCCAGGCTTCACGATATGGGGCGTGACCACGATGATCAGTTCGTTGCGCTGGCCCTGAACGTTGTCATTTCGGAAGACTCTGCCGAGAAGTGGGACGTCGCCAAGTAACGGCAGCTTCGTGGTCGTTCGGGTCTCGTTCTCCTGAATGAGTCCTCCGATGACCAGTGTCTCGTCGTCTTGAAGATGAACGGTCGTCTGAGTGTCGCGCGTACTGATTTCCGGTACGCCGGCGTTCGTGCCGATGAGGCTGTTCACGACGGGGTGCAGCCATACCGTGACGCCGCCGTCAGGACTGACCACTGGCGTGATGTCCAGCGTGACGCCTGTCTGAAAGCTTTGCACCTGGGTCGTCGCGATGGTGCCCGCGTTCCCCGACGTCGTGGTCAAGATCGAGATCGTGTCGCCCGCACGGATGGACGCCGTACGCCCGGATAGCGTCGTGATTCGAGGGTCGGCTAAAACACGGCCCTTGCCGTTCTGGACCAGCAGATTCAACTGGGCCGTGAACGACACGGGCGTACGGGAGAAGGCCTGAAACCGGCCGAGGTGCGCGGGGGTGCCGTCCGGGTTCGGCGGCGGTTGCATCTCCGCGAATGTCGTGCTGACCGCTGCGGTACCGAGTTGAAGCCCGAGGTTCTTGGCGACGCTCTCGTCGACTTCCAGAATCTCGGTGTCCAAAACGACGAGCGCCGGGACGACGTCGACCTTGTCGATAAACTCCCGAGCTGCACGAACGCTGGCTGGCGGCCCCAGCAATGCTATTTGTCCCGGCGTGGGAAGCTGGACGACCCGAACGTCAGCGGCCACGACCTGGATCGCCTGAGTGATTGAGGCGACCGCGTCGATTCCGCCTTGCGCCTGCCCGGGTATGTACGACTTTAGGGTGACGACATCGGTGGAACCGTTGCCCGATGTTGGGAGACCCTGCGGAGATTGCTGGCCGGGCGGCGGATCGAGTTGCGCGATGGCATCCGCAATCCGATGCTGCTGCGCCGCCGTACCGGTAACTGCGAGCGCGTTGAGCCCGGCGTCAACCGTGACCTCAAGGTCGCGGAAGCTGCGGCGCAACAGATCTGCAACCGAGCCCGCGTCGAGGGAGCGGATTCGATAGACCTGCGTGTAGCGGTCACCGAAGTTCGGCAGGTCGAGCTGAGCCACGAGCGTCTTGCCGCGATTCACGACATCGGGCGTGCCGGAAAGAACGACCACGCTGCCCGAAACGGACGCGTGAAGGCCAGGCACCTGGGCCGCAAGTGCCCGAGCCACGTCGCGCGGCGCGCGTTGCGTGACGTGCACTGCCTCGGAGGACGATGCTGCTGGCGGAGGGGTGACGCTGGGTGTATCGAGGCCGATGATGGCGGCCTTGATTTGCGTCATGTCGCCAGGAACGGCCGTCACGAGAACCTGCTTCTCACCCGCGACCGCGAACTTGGCGGCAGGAAACGCGACGTGAAGCTGCGCGACGAGCGCGTTCGCGCGGACACTGTGCAAGGAGATTGCGTCGGTTGATGGCAGCATCGGATTGCGAACGTCGGTTCCCTGCAAGACCGTGCGCATGGCCTGAACGTCGGAAGGCGGCGCGATGACAACGAGGGCGTTCGCACGATCATCTTCGCGGATGGAAGCCTGCGGGAACAACGGCCGCAAGATCGCAGCGGCGCGCTTCGCCGGCATCACCACCAATGGCAAGACGGCAGGACCGGACGACTGCCCTCCCCCTCCCCCGACCATCCCGGGCTCGACGAGATACACGGATCCTCGAATGTGGCAAACACCACCCAAGGGAGTGACGATGGCATCGAGCGCTTCTGCGACCGTGACGTGGTGCAGGGAGATGGTGACGTAGCCCGAGACGCCTTCGGCGACGGCAATGTTCGCGCCGGAGTCGTGCGCGATCCGCATGAGTACGGAACGCACGGGCTCGTTTTGCGCACGCACGGAGATATGAGCCGATCCCAGACGGTCGTTCGACGTCGACGATGACGCCGACGAGGTCGCGCCGATCGCAAAGATCAGCGTCCAGACACCAGATAAGACACGTCGGGCGAGAAGAGAGATCGACACGAGGCACACCCACTTGACCTGAATGCGTCGAGCGTAGTACGCTACGACGCATCCCGCCTTACCATTCTGGGTCACGGTTTCCTTTAGATCCAGAGCCGGTCGTGCGCGAGTGTCCGTACAACGCGATCCGCCCTCTGCCGGTGGGAGGTTTCTCCGTGACCGTTCGTTTCCGTACCCTAATCGTGGGCCTTCTTTCGTTTGCGCTGCTCGCGCCGCTCGTCGGCGGCGTCGCACCCTCGGAGGCGCGCGCCACCCTGCCCCACGCAACGACGGTTGCACTCGCGACTCCACCCGTGCGTGTGCAGGTCAAAGAGCCGCAGCGCGTCCAGCCCCCGAAGTCTCCCGGTGCAAGGCGCCCGACGGTCGTAGAGGCCGTTAGGCCGAGGAACGGCGTGCGCGTTCCCGGTCCGCCGATGTTACGACCAAGCGAAATCGACGTGGTCATTAAGTCGACCTCTTCG
>JAODBN010000028.1 GCA_025463965.1 Acidimicrobiaceae bacterium | reverse complement strand
AGGACAACCAGCCGTCCGTCGAGATCCACGTGCTCCAGGGCGAGCGCGAGATGGCGATGTACAACAAGACGCTGGGCAAGTTCCAGCTCGTCGACCTGCCTCCCGCTCCGCAGGGCATTCCCCAGATCGAGGTCACCTTCGACATCGACGCCAACGGGATCGTCCACGTCTCGGCGCGTGACCGGGCGACGAGCAAGGAACAGTCGATGACCATCACCGGCCAGTCGTCGCTTCCCAAGGACGACATCGAGCGCATGGTGCGCGACGCAGAGCAGCACGCTGCCGACGACCGGCGCCGCAAGGACGAGGCCGAGACCCGCAACAACGCGGACTCGCTCGTCCACCGGACCGAGAAGCTGCTGAAGGACGAGGGCGACAAGTTCACCGGTGACGAGAAGGACAAGGTGGAGGGGGCGCTCAAGCAGCTCAAGGAGTCCCTCGCCGGCACGGACTTCGACGCCATCCGTACGGCGACCGAGTCGCTCGTGACCGCGTCGCAGGCCTTCGCCCAGCGCCTCTACGAGCAGGCAGGCTCGGCCTCCGGCGCCACCGGCGGGTCGGCAAACACCAGCTCGACGCCGAACGACGACGAGGTGGTGGACGCCGAGATCGTGGACGAGCCGGGGTCGGCCGAGTCGTGAGCACGGACGTCCCGAACAACGGCGACGAGCCGACCGAGGACTTTCCCGGCCTGTCCGAGGAGGACCTCGAGGCGCTGCGCGCCTACGGCGAAGCGGCCATCGCCGACCAGCCGCCGGGCGCGGACGGTAATGAACAGGACGAAGAGCCGACCGGGGGCGCCCAGCCCTCGGTCGGCGACTTCGACCGCCTGATGGCCGAGCGCGACGAGTACCTCGACGCGCTGCGCCGGCTGCAGGCCGAGTTCGACAACTACCGCAAGCGCACCGTGCGCCAGCAGACCGAGCTCCTCGAGCGAGCGGCAGAGGGTCTGCTCGAGCGGCTCCTGCCGGTGGTCGACGCGATGGAGCTCGCCGTGGCTCACGCCGAGGCGAGCGAGGTGGCCGCCGAAGACGTGGCGTCCTTCCGACGGATCTCGTCGCTGCTCGGCGACGTCCTCGCCAAGGACGGCCTCGAGCGACTAGGAGAAGAGGGTGAGCCCTTCGACCCGACCGTCCACGACGCCGTCGCGCACGTGGCCGCAGAGGACGGCGCAGGAGAGGCCGAGCCCGACTCGGCGCAGGCCGAGGTGATCGCCGAGGTGCTGCGGCCGGGGTACCGGCTGAAGGGCCGGGTCATCCGCCCGGCGATGGTCAAGGTCCGGGGCTAGAAGCAAAGAAGGCAGGACGGCATCGTGGCGCCCCAGCGGGAGTGGTTCGAGACTGACTATTACAAGGTCCTCGGGGTAGCCCAGGACGCCGGTGAGAAGGACATCACCCGCGCCTATCGCAAGCTCGCGAAGCAGTACCACCCGGACGCGAATCCCGGGGCCGAGGACCGCTTCAAGGAGATCACCGCCGCCTACGACGTGCTCGGTGACGCGACCAAGCGCAAGGAGTACGACGAGGTGCGCCGGCTGGGACCCGCTGCAGCAGGCGGCGGGGGCTTCGGCCAGGCCGGTGGGTTCAACTTCCGCGTGGAGGACCTCGGGGACATCTTCGGGGGCATGTTCCGCGGCGGTGGCGCGGGGGGACAGCGCCGACGGACCTACGCCGGGGCGCCTCCCCAGCGCGGCGGGGACGTGGAGGCGGAGCTGCATCTTCCCTTCCAGGACGCCATCGACGGGGCGGTCACCTCGGTCAACGTCACCACGACGGCGACCTGCGCCACTTGTGGCGGCAACGGGTCCCGGCCGGGGACCCAGCCCGTCGTCTGTCCACGTTGTGGCGGACGGGGCGTCATCGACGACAACCAGGGTCTGTTCTCGCTCTCCTCGCCGTGTCCCGAATGCGGCGGGCGCGGAACCAAGGTGGTCGACCCGTGCCCGACGTGCTTTGGCACCGGGCTGCAGCGACGCGATCGCCAGGTCAAGGTGCGGATCCCCGCCGGCGTGGAAGACGGGCAGCGGATCCGCGTGAAGGGCCGCGGCGAGGCGGGGCGCAACGGCGGTCCCGCTGGCGACCTGTTCGTCGTGGTTCACGTCGAGCCCCACCCGCTCTTCGGCCGTCGAGGCAGGGACCTCACCTTGACCGTCCCGGTCACCTTCCCCGAGGTCGCCCTCGGGACGACCATCTCGGTGCCCACCCTCGAACGGGCAGTCACCTTGAAGGTCCCCGCGGGGACCCGGAGCGGCCGCACCTTCCGAGTCCGCCACCGGGGCCTTCGCCGCGGCAGCGAGCAGGGCGACCTGCTCGTCACGGTCGAGGTCGCGGTCCCCGCCCACTTGAACGATGCCGAGCGCAAGGCCGTGGAGGCGCTCGCCGAGGCGACGAAAGGCTCGCCTCGGTCCTACCTCGAGCAGTGAGCCCGTTCCCGAGCCGCCGCCCGGGCGAGCGCGCGGTGTACGTGATCTCGGTCGCCGCCGAGCTCGCCGGCGTGCACCCCCAGACATTGCGCATCTACGAGCGCAAGGGCCTGCTGGATCCCGCCCGCACCATCGGGGGGAACCGCCGTTACTCCGACGCCGACATCGCCCTGCTTCGCCGCATCCAGGAGCTGACCGCGGCGGGCCTCAACTTGGAGGGGGTGCGCAGGGTGCTCGCCCTCGAGGCGGAGGTCGACCGGCTGCGGGCCGACCTCGAGCAGGTACGCGCGGATGCGCAGGCGGCCGTGGCCTCGACGCACCGCCAGTATCGCCGAGACCTCGTCCCGGTGCAGAACGAGCGCCTGCCCGCCCGCTGGCGTCCTAGCTGAGCACGCTCCGCCCGCGGCATTTCGCGAGGCCGGCCAACCAAGAGAACTCGTAGCGAGAGGAGGCGCACATGGCGCTCGACCCGAGCCGTTGGACGTTGAAGACCCAGGAAGCTTTGAAGGAGGCCTCTCGCCTGGCTACCGAGGCACGCAACGCGGAGGTCGGCCCGGCGCACCTCCTGCTGGCCGCCCTCGGACAGGACGGCGGTGTCGCCGTGCCCATCCTCGACCGCATGGGCGTCGCTCCGCTCAGCGCGCGCAACCGTCTCGCCGACGAGGTCGCCCGCCTGCCCCAGGCCTACGGCGGCTCTGAGCCGCAGCTCTCCCGGCAGCTGCTCGCCGGGTTCGAGGCCGCGCAGGCCACCCAACGCGAGATGGGCGACGAGTACCTCTCGGTCGAGCATTTACTGCTCGCTTTCGCCAACCAGCTCGGCGTGGACCGCGACAAGCTGCTCGCCGCCATCCGAGAGGTCCGAGGAAGCCACCGGGTGACCTCTCAGCAGCCCGAGGACGCCTACCAGTCCCTCGAGAAGTACGGCCGTGACCTGACCGACCTCGCCCGCAAGGGCCGTCTCGACCCGGTGATCGGACGGGACGAGGAGATCCGGCGGGTGATCCAGGTGCTGTCGCGCCGGACCAAGAACAACCCGGTGCTCATCGGGGAGCCGGGCGTCGGAAAGACCGCCATCGTCGAGGGGCTCGCACTTCGCATCGTCGAGGGCGACATCCCCGAGTCGTTGCGCAACAAGCGGGTGATCGCGCTCGACCTGTCAGCGATGGTGGCGGGCGCCAAGTACCGCGGGGAGTTCGAGGAGCGCCTCCGGTCGGTGCTGAAGGAGATCACCGACGCCGAGGGCGAGGTCGTCACCTTCATCGACGAGCTCCACACGATCGTGGGCGCGGGCGCCGCCGAGGGCGCGATGGACGCCGGGAACATCATCAAGCCGATGCTGGCCCGCGGCGAGCTGCGCCTGATCGGCGCCACCACGCTCGACGAGTACCGCAAGTACGTCGAGAAGGACGCCGCGCTCGAGCGACGGTTCCAGCCCGTCTACGTGGGCCCTCCCTCGGTGGAGGACACCATCGCCATCCTGCGCGGCCTGAAGGAGCGCTACGAGGTGCACCACGGCGTGCGCATCCAAGACGCCGCGCTCGTCGCTGCCGCCGTCTTGTCGGACCGCTACGTCACCGGACGCTTCCTTCCCGACAAGGCCATCGACTTGATGGACGAGGCGGCCAGCCGGCTCCGGATCGAGATCGACTCGATGCCGACCGAGATCGACGTCGTGGCAAGGCGCGTCCGCCAGCTCGAGATCGAGCGCGTCGCGCTCGAAAAGGAGGAGGACGCCGCCTCGAAGGAGCGCAAGGCGCGGATCGAGGAGGAGCTCGCCAACCTGCGCGAGCGCCAGTCGGCGATGACCGCCCACTGGCAGGCGGAGAAGGACGCCATCACTCGGATCCGAGAGCTCAAGGGCAACCTCGAGCAGCGTCGGCTCGACGCCGAGCGCTACGAGCGCGAGGGAGACCTCGGCTCGGCAGCCCAGATCCGCTACGGCGAGCTGCCCGGTATCGCGCAGTCGATCGCCGAGGCGACCGAGAAGCTGGCCGAGCTCCAGTCCGACCAGGCGATGCTGAAAGAAGAGGTCGACGCCGAGGACATCGCCGAGGTCGTCTCTCGCTGGACGGGCGTCCCGGTCACGAGCCTCCTCGAGAGCGAGATCCAAAAGCTCGTGCGGATGGAGGACGTTCTCCACGAGCGCGTGATCGGCCAGGACGAAGCGGTCCGGGTGGTCGCCAACGCCATCCGGCGAAGCCGGGCGGGGCTGTCTGACCCGAACCGGCCGATCGGCTCGTTCCTCTTCCTTGGACCCACCGGGGTGGGCAAGACCGAGCTCGCCCGTTCCCTCGCTTCATTCCTCTTCGACGACGAGCGGGCGATGGTCCGCATCGACATGGGCGAGTACCAGGAGAAGCACACCGTCGCCCGCCTGGTCGGGGCGCCCCCCGGCTACGTCGGCTACGAGGAGGGCGGCCAGCTCACCGAGGCGGTCCGACGGCGGCCGTACGCGGTGGTGCTGCTCGACGAGCTCGAGAAGGCGCACCCGGACGTCTTCAACATCCTTCTTCAGCTGCTCGACGACGGACGCCTCACCGACGGTCAGGGACGGACGGTGGACTTCACCAACGCCGTGCTGATCATGACCTCCAACCTGCAGGGCGAGCCGCTCGACTACTTCAAGCCGGAGTTCGTCAACCGCATCGACGAGATCGAGAAGGCCCACCACGACGTGTTCAACACGCTGCTCCAGGTCCTGGACGACGGCCG
>JAODBN010000027.1 GCA_025463965.1 Acidimicrobiaceae bacterium | reverse complement strand
CGCACCGCGACCCGGCCCGCCGCCACGCGGCGGCGCTGACCCACGAGCTCACGGCGGAGCGTGGTCAATTGCAACTGGGCCGCTTGGAGCCGGACTCCGGCCTGGTCGAGCTGCTCGCCGGCCACCGCCTGCTGAGCGTTTTCCCGAGCGATCTGCTGTTCGAGGATCGCCGCCTTGGCCCGCTGCGAGCTCACCTGACCGTTGGTCGGGTCCGGCAGATGTGAGGCTTCTGCCACCGGCGCCAGCGCGGAGAGCAGTGTCGTCGCGCCAAACGCGAGCGCGACGACAGACCTCATTCGCAACATCCTTTAACTTTGACCACTTTGGCCACCAGTGTCAAAGAAAAAGGTGGTGAAAGCCAAAGAAAAGGGGGGAAGGCGGCACGCTGCGAGGCCGCCGCTAGCCTCGGCCTCCATCGGGGGCCCGGCGCAATCGGCAGCCAGGCCCGGGAGCGGAGGTCGGGTGCGGGGCCAGCCCCAGGTATCGGTGCGCGGTGGGAAGCTGGTCGGACAGGAAGCCGACGGTGTGTGCTCGTTCCTTGGTGTTCCGTACGCATCGGCTCCGGAGAACTCGCTGCTCGCTCGCTTCGGCCCGCCGGTGCCTCCTCCGTCCTGGCGTGGAGTGCGCGACGCGACGAGCTTTGGTCCCGTCGCGCCTCAGACTTCGGGCGTTCCTGGCGGCTATGTGCCCGGGGATCCGACCGCCCAGGCTGAGGAGTGTCGCACCTTGAACGTGTGGACACCGGCCTGTGACAGCGGGCGGCGACCGGTCCTTGTCTTCGTGCACGGCGGCGCCTTCGTGACAGGAAGCGGCTCCTCTCTCCTTTACCGGGGGGACCGTCTGGCGCGTGCCGGCGTGGTGGTGGTGACGTTCAACTACCGCCTCGGCGCCCTCGGGTTCCTGGCGCACCCGGCGCTCGCGCACGAGGCGGTGGCCGGCTGTGCAAACTTCGGCCTCGCCGATCAGCTGGCCGCGCTGGCGTTCGTGAAGGATCACGCGTCGGTCTTCGGCGGTGACCCCGAGCGCGTCACCGTGTTCGGCGAGTCAGCAGGCGGCATCAGTGTCTGCGACCTGCTCGGCATGCCCACCGCTCGTGGGCTGTTCGCGCGCGCCATCGTCCAGAGCGGCATGGCGCACGCGCAGCCGCTCGGCCTGGCGTCTTCCTTCGCCGAGCGGATCAGTTCGCGTCTCGGGCTTCGTGAGATCACGCGAGAAGGTCTCAGCGCCGTCCCGCTCGTCGAGCTGCTCGAGGCCCAGCGTGAGCTGACGCGAGGCGTCGACGAGGGGCTCGGCATGCCGTTGTGCCCCGTCGTCGACGGTGGTCTGCTGCAACGCCATCCCGCCGACCTCGTGGCGTCGGGAGCCGGATCGCCGCACGCAGCCGTTCTCGGTGGCACGACTCGAGACGAGTTCGCCCTTTTCTCGGCGTTCTCTCCGAGATCGGCCGGGCTCGACGAGGAGGCGGTGGCCGAGCTCGTGGGCCGGTACCTCGACAATGCGGGGCTCCCGAAGGCACCGGAGCCTGCCGAGGTGGTGGCCCGCTACCGCGACGCCCGCCAACGCCGAGGCGAGTCCGTGGGCCCCCGCGCCTTGCTCGACGCCTTCGGGACTGACTGGGTCTTCCGGCTTCCCCTGCTTCGGCTGCTCGAGGCACACGCCTGCCACGGCGCGGCGACCTTCGCCTACCGGTTCGACTGGGAGTCGCCCTTTGCCAACGGCTCGCTCGGGGCGTGCCACGGGATCGAGCTCCCCTTTGTCTTCGGCACGGTCGAGGAGCCCGTCGTGGGGCTCTTCGCCGGAGCCGGACCCGAGGCGATGGCGCTCTCCGTGAAAGTTCGGGACGCCTGGACGAACTTTGCTGCGGATGGCGCGCCTGTGGGCGCCGAGCTCAGCGAGTGGCCGCCGTACCGGTCTGGCGAGCGTGCCACGATGGTGCTCGGGGCCGAGTCACACCTGGAGAGGGCGCCGGGAGAGGACGAGCGGACCTACTTCGAGAGCTACCTCGGCCGCTACGGCGTCGACGGACCTGCCGAGGGGGCCCGACCCCAGAGCCTGGCGTTCATGGGCACCGACGAGGAGGACTCGGCGCTCGGAGGGGGAGAAGAGGGTGAGGGGACGTAGCCCAACGGCAGAGGCAGGGCGCTTAAAACGCCTCCAGTGAGGGTTCGTGTCCCTCCGTCCCCACCGCAGGTGTCATAGCGAGAGCTCCTTTCCCTTGAGAGCGCTTTCTTCCAGGTCCGGTTCTCTGCGACCGGTCGTGATCAGACGTTTCAAGGATCGAATTCGTCGACATCGCTGCCCGCGTCGCTCAGGCCGCCACCGAGCGAGGGGGTTCAACGCTCCCGCCTGGTAGGTAGTGCGCGCCGTCTGGTCGATGCGTGCAGCCCTTCCTTGCCTTCAGCCCAGGTTGTGCGTCGGCATCGGAGCTGGACCGGGGAAGGAAGGTCATTCCGCGACCAGCGCCGTCGAGACCTCTGCCACGGGAGGCGTCAAAACCGCGCTCGGACGCTCAGTGCCTCGGATGAGCAGGACGGCCGCGGGAACGGCGAGCAGACCGGTCAGCCCGCATACCCACAGCGCCAGCTGGAACCCGCCGGTGAGCGCAGCAGCGGCTGGGTTGCCCTGGTGGATGAGCGTGTGGAAGCGCGACGCCGCGATGGACGACGCGACGGCCACGCCGATCGCACCGCCGAGGTTCTGCGAGGTGTTGATCAGGCCGGAGGCGACCCCCGCGTCGCGTTCGGTTACGCCGGTGAGCGCGCCGATGGAGATCGGAATGAAAGCGAAGGCCGTACCGATGCCGGCAACGAAGAAGGGCCCCGCCAGGTCCCGCCAAAAGCTCCCGTTGGGCGGAGCCTGCGCGGCCCACAGGATCCCAGCGGCGATGAGGACCATACCGAAGGCCATGATGGCCTTGGACGACGTTTTGGTCACGAGCTTTTGGGAGGGGCCAGCGAAGGCCAGTGAGGTGACCGACGCCGTCATCCAGGCCGCCCCGGTCGCAAGCGCGGAGAATCCGAGGACCTGCTGCATGTAGAGGGTGCCCACGAAGACGAAGGTCAAGAAACTCGTTCCGAGCAGGAAGCCGACGGCGTTCGATCCGGACACGCTGCTGAGCCGGAACAGCCGCAGGGGCAGGAGTGGCGCTTCGACCTTCGTCTCGATGACCAAGAAGAGCGCGAGCAGTGCAGCCCCGACGGAGAGCATGGTGATGGTTTGCGCCGCTGCCCAGCCAACCTGGGGCGCCTCCGAGATGCCGTAGACGAAGACAAGCAGCGCGGCGGTGCTCGAGACGGCGCCGAAGGGGTCGTAGCGCCGCCGGGCGCCATCGATCCGGCTCTCGGGTATGAGCTTGGGGGCCAAGACGAGCGCGGCTGCGCCGATGGGGACGTTGAAGAAGAAGATGTACTGCCATCCGACGTAGGTGGTGAGGATGCCGCCGGCGAGGAGGCCGACCGTCCCGCCCAGCGCGCCCACGCCGCCCCAAATGCCGAGCGCCTTATTGCGTTCGCTCCCCTCGGAGAACATGTTCATCACGATCGACAGCGCGGCAGGGAGCACGAGCGCCGCCCCGAGTCCCTGAATCCCTCGCATCACGATCAGGAAGGTGTCCGAGGTGGCGAGACCGCCACCGAGCGATGCGCAGGTGAAGACGACGAGGCCGACCATGAGCAGGCGCCGCCGGCCCAGCAAGTCAGCGGCGCGGCCGCCGAGGAGCAAGAAGCCCGCGAAGGTCAAGCCGTAGGCAGTCACCACCCACTGCAAGTCCGACTCGGGGAAGTGGAGCTTGCGGCCAATAGTCGGAAGGGCGACGTTGACGATCGTGAAGTCCACGATGGTGATGACGTACGCCACCACGAGAAGAGCGAATGCCCTCCAGCGATTGGCCGAGGTCTCGGGAGGCCGGCTCGTCCCGGTCGCGTCGGCTCGGGTGCCAGCAGAAAAGTTACCGATTCTCTCGGTGGATAGGACGTTGGGCATGTCTTCCTCCTTCTCAATATGCAACCAACGGTAGCACGTTGTCCCACAGACATGCAACCGGTAGTTGCGCATCGTCGAGAGCGCGGGATATGCAAACTGCAACGGAAGGTTGCATATCCATCCGTCGAGGCCTACCCTTGGTTGCAAAGAGAAAAGCGTCAGCGATGAGCACGACGCGATGTCGAGCGGAGACACCCGCGACCGTCGGTACCCGCCGACGCGCTGAGGAGGGGAGCAAGAACCGATGGCAGCCCGAGCGATCGAGCGGGAGATCCTGATCGAGGCTCCAGCAGAGGTGGTATGGCGCACCATCACCGAGCCCGACCAGATGAGCGAGTGGTTCGCCGACCGGGTGGACCTCGTTGTCGAACCCGGCGCTCACGGGTACATGCAGTTCGGTGACCAAGGCGGACCCGTCGTCGTGGAGACCGTCGATCCACCGACTCGCTTCTCATTTCGCTGGAACCATCCACACGAGGAGGAGCCGGTGGCCGGCAACTCCTTGCTCGTCGAGTTCACGCTGACCGCCGAGGGCGACGAGCGGACCCGTCTTCGAGTGGCCGAAAGCGGCCACGAACTGCGCGACTGGTCCGACGACGAGAAGCAGCGCTATGCGGACGAGCACCAACGTGGGTGGGCCAAGTTCCTGGACCGCCTCGTGAGCGCGATCGCAAAACCATCGAGATGACGGCGCAGGCCGACGACGAGTTGTGGTCGGCCATCGCCGACCCCTCGCGTCGCCGGGTCCTCGATCTCCTGGTCAGCAACGGTGAGGTCAGCGCTAGCTGGTTGGCTGGCCACGTACCTTTCTCTCGCCAAGCGGTCTCCAAGCATCTGGTCGTGCTCGAGGAGGCCCGCTTGGTCAGCCGGCGCAAGCAGGGAAAAGAGGTCCTCTACCAGGTAGAGAGCGACCGTCTGCACCAGGCAACTCGGGCCATGGCGGACCTTGCCTCGCAGTGGGACCGGCGTCTCGGCGCGATCAAGCGGCTTGCCGAAGCGACGCACGCCCAAGCAAAGAAGAGCAAAGGCTCTGGGAACAAGAGGCGACCGTCGTAATCGAATCGAGACCCAACACTCGACAGGGCGGTGTCCGGCGCCAACACGGCGAGCCTTCCCGCGCTTGCGGTCCGCTGAGTTGTGCGTCGGGATCGAATGGGAGCCAGATCATGGGGCCCGACCCGGTGATCGACGCTGTCAGGAGAGAGGGCGGTAGCCTCGGTCGCGATGCGCGAGCAAGTGATTCGCATCCGGTGCGCCGACTGCCGCGTCTGGCGAACGTTCCGGGTGGCGGACCTGTTGGCCGGCCCAGCTCCCCCCGGCGTGTCCAGGACCCGTGATTCGGTAACGATCACTAAGCCATGTCCGGCCTGTGGCAGCGAACGAGATGTGACCGTCCGCCGCCCGCCTGCCGCCGGCCAGGCGCCCGGCCGGCGGCTGTGGCGGCTCGGCCCGTACGTCCCCCCGGAAAGCGGCGGCCCGTTCGGGGCTGCTCCCTAGGCGCCGGCCAGCCCAGGCCGGGCGGTATGGCTCCTTAGCGTCCGTGCGCGAGCTCGGCGTCGACGTCACTCGGCTCTTCGGCGTATGCCTCGATCGGCAGGCAGGTGCAGATGAGGTTGCGGTCGCCGTATGCGTTGTCGATCCGGCCCACCGGCGGCCAGTACTTGCGGTCACGGCTCGCGACCGAGGGAAAGGCCCCTCGCTCGGGCGCGTAGGGCCGGTCCCACGAGGGATCGAGCAGCGCCTCGGCGGTATGGGGAGCGAGTCGCAGCGGGCTGGCCTCGAGCGCGATCGCACCCGACGACACCTCGTCGATCTCTGCTCGGATGGAGATCATCGCCTCGCAGAACCGGTCGAGCTCAACGAGAGACTCTGACTCGGTCGGCTCCACCATCAAGGTCCCCGCGACCGGAAACGACATCGTGGGCGCATGGAACCCGTAGTCGACGAGCCGCTTCGCGACGTCCTCGTTGGTCACGCCCGTGCGGGCCGCGATCTCGCGAAGATCGAGGATGCACTCGTGTGCCACCAGGCCGTGACGGCCCCTGTAGAGCACAGGGAAATGGCCGGCGAGGCGCTTGGCCACGTAGTTGGCCGCGAGCACCGCGTGGCACGTGGCGTCACGCAGTCCCTCGGCGCCCATCATGCGGATGTAGGCCCAGGACACCGGGAGCACGCCGGGGGACCCGAACGGGGCTCCAGACACCGCCCCGGCGCTGGCGTTCGGGAGCGCTCCGGGGAGCGCCCGGGATCCCGGCAGGAAACGGGCAAGGTGGGCGCGCACGCCGATCGGGCCGACCCCCGGGCCTCCGCCGCCGTGGGGGATGCAGAAGGTCTTGTGCAAGTTGAAGTGGGAGACGTCCCCCCCGAGCTCGGCGAGAAGGGCCAGGCCGAGGAGCGCGTTGAAGTTGGCGCCGTCGATGTACACCTGGCCGCCAGCGGCGTGGACGGTCGCGCAGATCTCGGAGACGGTCTCCTCGTAGACGCCGTGGGTCGACGGGTAGGTGAGCATGATCGCCGCGAGTCGATCGCCGCGTGCGGCGACCTTCTGCTGAAGATCGGCCAGGTCCACGTTGCCGGAGGCGTCGCAGGCAACGGGGACCACCGTCATCCCCGCCATCGCAGCGCTCGCGGCGTTTGTGCCGTGCGCCGAGGTGGGGATGAGACAGACCGAGCGCTCGAGCTCGCCGCGCTCGAGGTGGTAGTCGCGAATCGCCAGCAAGCCAGCGAGCTCGCCCTGGGATCCCGCATTGGGCTGCACCGACACGGCGTCGTAGCCGCTGAGCTCGCAGAGGAACTCCTCCAGCTGCGAGATCAGCCGCCGGTAGCCGCGGGTCTGCTCGAGTGGAGCAAACGGGTGCACGTCGGTGAAGCCCGGCCAGGAGAGGGCGGCCATCTCGGCGGTGGCGTTCAACTTCATCGTGCACGAGCCGAGGGGAATCATCGTCCGATCGAGCGCGAGGTCCTTGTCCGACAGCGAGCGCAGGTAGCGCAGCATCTCGGTCTCGGAGTGATAGCGCGAGAAGACCGGGTGGGCGAGGTACGGGCTCGTCCGTAGATCGCCCACCCCGAGCGGGCTCGTCGCGACGGCGTCGAGCTCTGAGACGTCCGCGTCTGGCGAGCCGAAACAAGCGAGAAGCCGGCCCACGAGGCGAGCATCGCTCGTCTCGTCCAGTGCGACTCCCACGCGCTCTTGGTCGAGCCGACGCAGGTTGATTCGCTCGGCGGCGGCTGCGGCGAGAACCTCGTCGGTACGCGTCCCAGTCATCACGGAGAGCGTGTCGAAGTAGCGCTCGTGCTCCACGTCGAAGCCTGCCCGGCCGAGGCCCTCGGCGAGGATCACCGCGAGACGGTGCACCCGCGCCGCGATCGCCCGCAGACCATCGGGTCCGTGCCACGCGGCGTACATGCCGGCCACGACGGCGAGCAAGGCCTGGGCCGTACAGATGTTGCTCGTCGCCCGCTCACGCCGGATGTGCTGCTCTCGTGCCTGCAGGGCGAGTCGCAGGGCGCTGCGACCGGTGGCGTCGACCGACACTCCGACGAGCCGTCCCGGAAGCGAGCGCTGGTAGGCGGTCTTGGTGGCGAGGTAGGCGGCATGCGGACCCCCGTACCAGAGCGGCACGCCGAAGCGCTGGGTGTTCCCGACGGCGATGTCCGCGCCGAGCTCGCCGGGGGGCACGAGGAGGGTGAGGGCCAGCAGGTCCGCGGCGACGACGACGAGCGCCCCGAGCTCGTGGGCGCGCTCGGCGATCGGGGCGAGGTCCCGGACCTCGCCCGAGGTGGACGGGTGCTGTACGAGGACGCCGAAGGGCGCCGCGGCTTCGAGCTCAGGGCCATCCGGATCGCCGACCACGACGGTGACGCCTCTGGGGACCGCCCGGGTCTGCACCACCTCGATCGTTTGAGGGTGGCAATCCCGGTCGACGAAGAAGGTGGTCCCAGATGCCTTGGATGCCGCTCGGCACATCGCCATCGCCTCGGCCGCGGCGCTCGCCTCGTCCAGCATCGAGGCATTCGCTACGGCCAGGCCCGTGAGGTCGCTGACCATCGTCTGGAAGTTGAGCAGCGCCTCGAGCCGGCCTTGGCTGATCTCCGGCTGGTACGGCGTGTACGCCGTGTACCAGGCGGGGCTCTCGAGCACATTGCGTTGGATCACCGGCGGGGTGAAGGTGCCGTGATAGCCCATCCCCACGAGGGTGGTCCAGGTCTCGTTCTCCCCGGCCAGCTCGGCCAGCTCGGCGAGAACCTCCGCCTCACTCGCCGGCGGCGGCAGCTGCGGCTCGGCGCTCGTGCGGATGGCAGGCGGGAGCGCCGCATCCACGAGCGCGTCGATGCTCGGGTAGCCGAGCTCGGCCAGCATCGCCGCCCGATCGGCAGGCCCCGGCCCGAGGTGGCGCCGGGAGAAGGCCCCTGCGCCGTCGTGCTCGGCCAGCTCGGCGAGCTCCGAGAGGCGGGGAAGGGAACTGGGCTTGGTGCCGTCCACGTGCGCTCCTGCGGCTTTGTTCACGAGGTCCTCCGGTAGAAGGGAAGCTTGGTTACCTCGGCGGGCTCCTCACGGCCCCGCACGTCGACGACCAGCTGGCTGCCCGGTTCGGCGTGCTCGAGATCGACATAAGCCATAGCCACGGGTCGGCCGAGGGTCGGGGACAGGGCGCCGCTCGTGACGGTTCCGACCACCTTTTCGCCCGTCCCCGCATGCACGGAGTAGCCGTGCCTGGCAGCCCGGCGTCCTTCGCCGACCAGGCCGACGAGCCGCGCCCGCGGCCCGTCGGCCTGGCGCTCGACAAGCGCGTCGCGCCCGATGAAGTCGCCCGGCTTGTCGAGGCGGACCACTCGGGAGAGGTTCGCCTCGTACGGCGTCACCTCTCGGCTGAGCTCGTTCCCGTACAGCGGCATCCCCGCCTCGAGACGCAGCGAGTCCCTGGCGGCGAGCCCCGAGGGCACGACGCCACGGGCCGCCCCAGCATCGAGCAGCGTCTCGAAGACCTCGGCGGCCCGCTCGGCTGGCACGAACAGCTCGAATCCATCCTCCCCCGTGTAGCCAGTCCGGGCGAGCAGCGCAGGCGCTCCGAGCACGGTGCCCTCGGTTGCCTGGTAGGAGCGCAGTCCTGCGATCGTCGGTTCGGCGAACGGTTGGAGCACTTCGAGGGCGAGCGGGCCCTGGATCGCCACGAGCCCGTAGCGGTCGGTCGCGTCGACCACTTCTGCCGAGTAGCCCGCGGCGCGCTGCACCAACAGGGCGTGCATGGTTGCGGCGTTGGACGCGTTCGCTACCACGAGGTAGCGCTCGGCCTCGCGCCGGTAGACGACGAGATCGTCCACGACCCCGCCGGACTCGTCGCAGGCCATCGTGTAGCGAGCGCCCCCGACCGGCAGCTCTGCCAGGCGCCCCACGAGCGCATAGTCGAGCGCAGCGCCGGCGTCGGCTCCGGAGACCTCTAGCTCGGCCATGTGGGACAGATCGAATACGCCCGCCGCTCCCCGCACGGCCCGGTGCTCGGCCAGCTCACTGGTGTAGCGCAGCGGCATCAGCCAGCCGGCAAAGGCGACGAGCGAGGCACCCCGGGCCCGATGGGCGGCCTCGAGAGGCGAGTGACGTAGCTCGGCGTCGCCCGGAGACGCGGACGGGTGGTCGGGCGGTGAACCATCCTGTGGCACGGGACCTCGCTTCGCCTGGTCCCCGCTGTCTGGCTGCCGGAACCGGCGGCGGTGGCCACCAGCCCGGCCAGGCATCGCCCGCCGTTCAGCATTGATCCCTGCGCAGTCCTTCGGCCTGAGAGTTTCCGGGGAGGTTGCCCCTTCGGCGCCCCACCTCGGCGGGGACTCTCCCGCGCAGGGAGTGTGCGAGACGACACTATCCAACAGGGCTCGTCGAGCCGTCAAGGGGCGGTGATGACCTCCGGTCGCCGGTCGTCGGCGATGCGCCACCTTGTGGTCACCGAATTCGCTCCTGGCGGAGGCGCGCGTCATCGCAAGTGGTGCGGTCGTCCCCAGCCTCGGGACAGAAGGTGGACACCGAAGTCCAGCGTGCTCTTCCCCAGGATCGGGCAGAATGCCCGGCGTGGGCAGTCACGACGTCGCCGAGACGGCCGCTTACACCCACGTGAGGGTGCTCTGCCTCGACGCCGACGGACGACTGCTGCTGATGAAGTGGCGTGACCCGGTTGACGGCCACGAGACCTGGGAGCCGCCGGGCGGCGCCGTCGAGCCCGGCGAGACGCTCCTCGATGCCGCGGTGCGTGAGCTCGGCGAAGAGACGGGGCTGCGCACCGTCGTGTTCGACCGCTACGTCCTCGCTCAGCGCGACGACATGTGGAAGGGCGAGGCCCGGCGCCGCGCCGAGCCGTGCTTCTTCTCGCCGGTCGGCGAGGCCGAGGTGGTTCCTGACATGCCCACCGCGCAAGAGAGCGAGAGCCTTATCGAATGGCGCTTCGTGCGCCAAGCTGACATCGACCGCCTCGATGCCCCGGTCTATCCGCCGGATCCCTTTTCACTGGTGAGCGAGCTGCTCGGCTGTTAGGCGCCCTTTCGCCCGAAGCTGGCGGTGGTCCCGATGGCGATTTGCGGGCGGTCCGCTGGCCGCAGCCAGCGCAACGTGAACAACAACGCGGCGGCCGAAAGCGCGACGCATCCGACCGTGGGAAGTCCGGTGCTGAGGTGCAGGAAGATGCCAGAGCCGCGGCCTGGGACCACGGGGTGGAGGTTGTAGGCGATCACCGCGAATTCGTCGTACGACGGAAGCTCGGTCCACAGTGCCTCGCTCCCTGTCGCGAACGGTGGGCGCTGCCCACAGGACACATGGACAAAGAGGTTGTATCCCGGCGAATCTGGCTCCTCGTCCCACCAGTCGCCGCAGACGAGTCGGTGGTAGGCGTAGGCGACACCGGGGTCGGCGTTCGCGCCGTACATGACCGGGCCGAAGCCGAAGGTTCCCATCGGCGTGGTGCCGTCCCCTTCCACGTGGTGGGGCGAGAGTCCGTTCTGGCCGACCATCGCCGGCCAGGGCCCACCCACCCGAGCAAAGCACGCTCCCCGGCGCTGCCAGAGGACAACCTCGGCGGAGGTCGACGACGTCGAGCTCGACTCGACGGTAACGAGCTGACGGGCACTCCCGTGGGCCTGGAGCTTCTCAGCGAGATTCGAGGCGCAGGCGGCCAGGGCGGTCGCACTCGCCTTCAGCGCCACAGACGACATCGGCAGGCCGACGACGGCGCTCGTCGCCCCGAACGAGAGAGCGACAGTGAGGGCGCCGCGGCGCACCCACCGGGTCGCCCGAACGGGCGTGCCGGCCCGAGTTCGCAGAGGCCGGGCGCCTGGCGAGTCAGTCATCGTTCCTCCCGCGATCGGGTGCCTCATCCCCCGGTGAGCGAGAAGTGCTGGTAGTCGGGTGTCGAGGTCCAGCGGCCGCCCCACTGCCAACCGACCGAAGCGAACGCTCGCACCAGCTGGCCGCCCACGACTGCCATCCCCGGTCGGATGATCGCGCGATTGGCGAAGGGCGCCCCGTTTGCTGGCTGCACCGTTCCTCCCTCGAAGTAGGGGTTCTCGACGGGGTTGACGTCGATTGCCTCCCCGTAGGCGTGCACCGACCAGGAGGGTGGACCTGCGGCGACCGCCCGTCGGCAGTTGAACCCCGAGGTGTTGTCGGCCGCCATGGAGGCAGGGTCACTCCCGTGGTAGGCGTCCTCGGGCACCATGTGCCGAATCGGGAAGCGTTGTGCGTAGAGCGTTCGAAAGACGGCGATCACGTCACTCACGACAGCTGCGTTCACCACCATGGTGCCGGTGTGCGCGCTCCCGTCGAAGCCCACGTACCGCAGACGGAGCAGACGAAGCGCAGAGGGTCCCACAGGGCAACCCGGTCGCCAGGTGAAGGGCACGGTGGCGGCGCTTGCCCGTCCGACCGACTCGGCAAAGGGAGGAAGTGGCCGGGTCACGGTCGCCACTGACGCTGCCGGCTCCGCAGACGCCATGGCGCTGATGCCTAGGAGCGTCGCAGCGAAGGAGCCCAGCAGCCCGCCCCGGGCGAGCCTCACCGCCGGAGCTCGGCGATGACCAGCAACGTCTCGTACTCGACTCGGAGCTCTCCCCCGAGACCATCGACGACCTCGTCCACGGCGTCGAGGAGCGGTCCGAGGCGCTCCTGCCCGAGCAGGTGATGGTCGCTGTGGGTGTTCAGCAGGTCGCGCCAGGCAGCCGCCGAGTAGCGAGCCGACCATGGATAGCGCAGTACCCGCGGCTCCTCGAACGCCCCGGTGCCCCGGATGCCTTCCAGCATGCGCGCAGTGTCGTTCCGAACCGCGGGTCCACCCATAGCCAGCGACCTCGTGGCGAGCTCAGGGGCGAAGCGGCGATAGCACTCCTCGAAGGCGGCACGGATCTCGGGCTCGGGTGCGCGGCGGTAGTTCCAGAACGGCGCGAGCGCTCCACCAGGGCGGAGCAGGCGAGCTGCCTTGGGCGGCCCCCGGTCGGGATCGACCCAGTGCCAAGCCTGACCCGAGACGACGAGGTCGAAGCGCCGCCCGTCGTCGTCCCATGACTCGAAGGCGCCGACTTCGACAGTGACTCCGGTGCGGCGCGCCACTTCTGCCATCCGCGGGTCGATCTCGACCCCGAGGACTTCGCAGCCAGCCCGGGCGAACAGCCTCGCTGCCTTGCCTGTCCCACAACCCACATCGAGCACGTGGGTGCCTGGTCCGGCATCGAGCTCTCGCGAGACCTCGTCCGGGTAGTCGGGTCGGGCGCGTTCATACCGTTCTGCCTCGCCACCGAAGGACTCCGCGCGGCGGCGGTCCAGGTGGGTCTCGGCGGGTCGCGCGTTGCTCAATGTGGAGCGGCGACAGCGGCGGGCCTTTGGGGCGCGCGCTCCGAGGGCTGCGCCCTGCGCCTCGCTCGCAGCATCAAGTAGCCGGCGACAAGCATGCCGGCGCCGAACAGTCCAAGCCCGGCCGCCTCAATCGGCACCGTTCCGGCGTCGTGGCCGAGCCAGAGATATGAGTCGAAAAAACGGCTGAGCGACCACAGCGCCACGCCGACCGCGGTGACGACGCCGACCGGTCCACCGCGGCGGCGAAGTCGGCGCTCGAGGGCGATGACGATCACGAAAGCCGCCGCGCACTCGAGGGACTGAAAGATGGGCACGGGCAGGCGACGGCCGATCTGGTCGGCGTAGTACATCCCAAACCACTGGTGCGTCGGCTTGCCGCCTCCGGCCACCATCAGCTGGGGGCCGAGCAGACGCCCGAGCGCCCAGGCAGCGATGAGCACCGGCGTCACCAGATCACCGGCCACGGCGAGCCGCAGCTGGGGACAGCGTCGTCGGGCCACGAAGAGCCCTACGGGGATCGCAAGCAACAGCCCGCCGTAGGAGGACAGACCGCCCTCCCACACGGCGAAGACGAGCATCGGCCTTGCCTGGTAGTCGTGCAGGTTGGCGAGCACGTGGAGCGCCCGAGCGCCGACGACGGCCGCGACGACGATCCAGACGAAGGCGATGGAGAGCCACTCGTCGGGATAGCCGGCATCACGCAGCCTTCGGGCGAGATAGCGATAAGCGAACCAGAACGTCAGCGCGAGGCCGATGCCGTAGGTGTGGATGGCGAGCGGGCCGAGGTGGAACTCGACCGGGATCGGCCTCACCGCGACCTGCTCCCACCGCCGTCGCGGCGCCCCGAGGACATCCCACAAGTATGTCCCTCCCCGCCTGCGCCCGGTCCCCGCGGGCAGACACGGTGGGGAGCGGCGACAACGTTCGCCGCCCGGCACGGCCAAGCGGCCGTCGCACCGTACGATTCGCCGGGTGAAAAGACGAAGGTTCCTCCAGGGTCTGGGGGCATTGGCGGGCGCAGCAGCCCTGGACCAGACGACCCTCGGCGGGGTGGACGCCGAGGGTCGACCTTTGGAGACGGTGCGCCCGGACAAGCGTCCTCGTCCCAAGGCTCCCGCGGCGGTGCACGAGGTGGACGGCCTCCCGGTGGCTGAGTGGCTCGTGGAGGAGAACCGCCGACCCGGGATCGCGCCGGAGAAGTGGGTCATCCCTCCGGGACCGTCGCCCGCGGGATACCCAGCGCCGATCGAGGGCTTTGTCGACCAGGTGAGCTATCGCCAGGGAGACGAGCTGACGCTCTACGCGAACACCTCGGCCGCCCACTTTCGAGTCGATGTGCTGCGGGTGGGCTACTACCAGGGCAATGGCGCGCGCCGGATCCGGTCGACCACTGAGCTTTCCGGCAGGGTGCAACCCGTCCCGATGCCGGTGGGCTCGGTCAATCTCATCGAGTGCCGGAACTGGGTGCCGTCGGCTCGCCTAGAGGTCGGCAAGGACTGGCCACCGGGCGCGTATCTTCTCCATCTCGTCGGCGGAGGAGGCCAACGCCACTACGTGCCGTTCACCGTCCGAGACGACGAGAGCAAGGCGACGTTCGTCGTTCAGAACGCGGTGACCACCTGGCAGGCGTACAACCTCTACGGCGGCTACAGCCTGTACGGCGGCGGATCCTCGGGATCACTTTCCGAGCGCGCCCGCGTGGTCTCCTTCGACCGCCCGTATCGGGGCCCCGACACTCAGGGCTCTGGCGACTTCATCGGCAACGAGCTTCCCTTCATCTACATGGCTGAGCGCTACGGCCTCGACGTGACCTACTGGACAGACGTTGACCTCCACGCTCGTCCCCACCTGCTTGCCAACCACCGCTGTCTGATCAGCCTCGGTCACGACGAGTACTGGTCCTGGCAGATGCGCTTCGACGGTGCCGCCGACGCGCTCGCTAAAGGCGTCAACCTGGCTTTTCTCGGGGCCAACGCCTGCTACCGCCAGATCCGGTTCCAGCCGTCGGGCAGGGGCGTCGCCAACCGCCAGGTCGTCTGCTACAAGGACGCCGCAGCGGACCCGATTTCGAGGACCGAGCCGAAATTGGCGACCGGCGCGTCGTGGGCGACCGACACGCCGGGCCACCAGTACCCCGAGAGCGCTCTGATCGGCTCGATGTACCAGTCCTTTGGCGCCGCGGCCCCAATGGTCGTGGCCGATGCCTCGTCCTTCGTGTTCAAGGGCGTGGGCGTGCGCAACGGCGAGGCGATCCGTGGCGTTCCCGGCCAGGAAGTCGTTGGCTCGGAATTCGATGGGTTCGAGCCGGGCCTGCCGGGCCCGAAGAACGTGGCGATCCTCGCCCACTCCCCGGTGAACTCGGTGAGCGGGAGTCTCTACTCGGACATGACCTATTACACCCACAGCGGTGGCGGAGGGGTGTTCGCTTCCGGAACGGCCAGGTGGGTGCAGCTGCTGTGGGACGGCTCATCTGCGCTTGACGGTGCGCTCCGGTTCGGCCGGTCACCGGCGCAGGCGGCGGCGGAGAAGGTCACGCTGAACGTGCTGCGCGCCTTCGGCTCCGGTCCCGCTGCGAAGAAGCACCCGTCGATCGCGAACTGGAGGGACTTTTACTCGAGCGGCGCAAAGCCGGTGCAAAGCGTCGACGTCGGGGGGGCGACCTGAGCCGTCAGAGTTGAGCGACCGTCCACGCCGCAGCTGCTGGGCAGCCGGTCGACGGACGCGGAGCAGCCCCGGGTAGCCGGTCGGCCGAAGCCGCCGTACTCCCCGGGGCCGCTGCCCACGGAGGCCAGGATCCCCGGGTCGCGGCGCCTTGCGGCTACCTCGCCGGTTCGCCTTCCCGACGCCTCGCGGCACCGGACGGGCCGGGCACCTCTCGGTGACCGGACAGCGGCGAAGCGCTCAAGAGCTCTTCGTGCTGCCGTCCTGCTTCCTACCGACTTGGTCTGCGCTCGTCACCGGGCATCCGTCCTGGCCTTGCGGCTAGTCCGTTCTCGTCTCACCCTTTCAGGTGATTCGTTCTGCCCGGCTCGGTTGCCCTCGCCGTCCTCGGTGAAGGCAGTTTGGTTCGGGGCGGACGAGCGGTCAATGGCAATTCGCGAGATCCCGAGGTTCTCGACAGCATCCCCGCGAAATCCACCGTTCGTCCCCAGATGAGGAACAGCGTGGTCCACAGGCAAGAGCCCAGAACTGCGCAAATGAGGGTTGCGGGCGGCCCGCATCGGCCCCCTGAGCGCCGCGTGGGGCTCTATCGATTCGAGATTTGAATCGTGGAGCGCGAGGCGCACGGGCTAGGGTCGCCTCGGCCGAAGCGCGGATGCGTGTCCGCGCGCGAGCACCGGGGAGGGACCATGGCGGAGACCACCGAGTTCGACCTTGTGCGGATGGAGTACGGCGGGCATCCGGTGCTCTTCGTCTACGGAGAGATCGACGTGATGACCGCTCCTCGCCTCCACGGCGCACTGGCGGAGCTCGTGGCCGAGGCGCCCAGCTCGCTGCTGGTCGACCTTGCCAACGTGAGCTTCGTCGACTCGACGGGTCTCGGCACCTTGGTCGTGGCGCACCGGCACCTCGAGGAGCGGGGCGGGACGCTCCGCCTCGTCTCGGTGCCGGGGAACGTGTTGCAGGTGCTCGACGTCACCGGGCTCACGAGTCGGTTCCATATCTTCCCCGACATGGAGTCGGCCCAGGGCGGTTCTGAGCAGGCGTAGTTCGCAGGGGCATTCCAGCGGACGCAACGCCTAGAGCGTCTGAGCACCGCAGGAGCCGTCTCACGTCGAGGATCCTGCGCGACGTGGTGTCAGATCAGGTGCAAGTACTGCCGTGCCGGCCTGCCTGCTGGGGTCGAACAGCAAGTTCCTGGGGGTCTGCCGGCCGGGCAGCTCAATTCCCCGGGGACTGGCAGTTCCATCCCTCGGTCTTCGACTCGCCGGGCGCCCAGCCAATGCTCGTACGTCCTTCGAACGCGGTTGGCGATCCCGTCGTTCCGGTGGTCCGTGGCGCCCCGATCGGTCCCCGGCCCGGTTAAAGCTTTCCTGGAGGTGAACCCCGGATCGCCGTCCCGGGGGTGGCGTCCGGGCCGCCCGGGAGGGGAGTGGATCGGGCCTCAGGAGCGGGCGACTACTCGCCGTCTGTGCCCGGCCTGCCTGCCCCAACGGCAGCCGAATCAGGTTGACCCTTGCGCGGCTCAGCGCCAAGTGTCGCTGCGCTCACTGCAAAGACTGTGCCGAGATTTTCGATAGCCGTGAGGTGACAAGGCTGGACGCTGTGAGAGCTCAAGAGCCCAACAGTAAGCTCACGAACGGTGTAACTAGGCAACTGGAAATCTAAATCCCAAGCTTCGCTGCGAAGCTTGTCGATACGCAAAGCCTGAGATTTGACGCGGCCTTCGAAGTACGCCTCCTTAGTTGCCAAATCCTTTAGCAAGCCGATTGTGATCGCTTGGGTTAGACGGCGTTTGGGACCGTTTGAATTTGACCAGCAGAACCCAGGCGTACATGTTATTCGGGCGGTGCGCCAGCTCCTGGCGGAGTGGCGGTTTGTCGGTGGCGAGGCAGCGAGACGGCCCTGGGCGCCAGCTGGGAGAAGACGAAAGCCCTCACGTTGAGTCGGCACGGCGCTACTGACGGTGGGAAGCTAAAGACGGATTGAAGCGCGGATGGCCAATCGGTCCCAAAGAACCACACCGAGGCGGTTGCCCACTACAGAGCGTGAGTTGCTTGCGCCAAGGCATCAAATGGAGTAAAAATAGTGCTGCTCCCGTGAAGGGGGCATCCGTAGTTCTTCAGAACTAGGGAGGGCACGCAAAGATCCGGCGGACGACTGCGGTCGCCATTGGTCCACCGGGGAGCGAGAGGCGAAACCGAGCCCACCTCATCGAGTAATCGAAATGGGCAATCGGATGCATCGCTTGACTAGGCACACGAATAGGCGCCGCCGCTTTGGGCGGGTCGCAAGCGTGCTTTTTGCAGCGATGACAGGCGTTGCCGGGCTGGTCGGTACGTTCAGCGGCGGTTCCGCCTTCGCCGCCGCTCCGACCCCGGTCACCGCGGTGAGCTTCACCGGTGCGCCCCAGACGGGCGGCGCGACCTCCAAGTGGACGGTCGGATTCACCGCATCCTCGGCTGGTGCGCTTGCCTCGGGGAACACGATCACCGTGACCTTCGCTTCGGGCTTCGTCATCCCAGCCACTCCCACGGTGACCTTGCCCACGGGGTTTACGGGAAGCTGTGGCACGACGACGGGCGCTACGAGCGGCCAGGTCGTCACGATCACGCTCTCTGGGACCTGCGCCCTCGCCAACAGCACTGCGGGCACCGTCACCATTGCCGGAATCAAAAATCCGACGGCGGGTTCCTATGCCGCCACCGGGTTCTCGGTAAAGACCACTGGCGACAAGACGGTCGTCAATCCGGCGTCCGCTGTCGTTATTGCGACGGCAACGACGCCCTCGGGCGTTACCTTCAACCCGGCGTCCTCGTCCGCCAACTCAACCTCGACGTGGACGGTCCGCCTCACCCCGTCCTCCAGTGGTGCGCTTGCCTCTGGCAACACTGTCAGTGTCACCTTCGGTTCGGGCTTCGTCGTCCCGACCACGCCAACGGTGACCTTCGCCTCCGGCTTCACTGGAACGTGCACCGGCACGACGACGGGCACTACGAGCGGCCAGGTCGTCACGATCACGCTCTCTGGGACCTGCGCCCTCGCCAACAGCACCGCGGGCACGCTGACCATCGCGGGGATCCAGAACCCTGGAGCCGGTTCCTATCCCGCTTCTGGTTTCTTGGTGGCGACTTCCCAGGACGTCACGACCGCTAGCCCCGCCTCTGCGGTGACGATCAACGCGACGACGACCACCGGAGTCACGTTCACGCCCGGCTCCTCCTCGGCGAACTCGACCTCGACGTGGACGGTCGGCTTGACTCCGTCCTCGAGCGGCGCGCTCGCCTCTGGAAACACTGTCAGTGTCACCTTCGGTCCGGGCTTCGTCATCCCGGCCACGCCGACGGTGACCTTCGCCACCGGGTTTACGGGAACCTGCACCGGCACGACCACGGGCACGACGAGCGGCCAGGTCGTCACGATCACGCTCTCTGGGACATGCGCCCTCGCCAACAGCACCGCGGGCACGATTGCCCTCGCCGGAATCAAAAACCCGGGGGCCGGCACGCAGTCCAACACCAGCTTCAGCGTTTCCACCTCCAAGGACGTCACGGCGGCAAGCCCGGCTGCCGGAGTGACGATCAACGCAACGACGACCACCGGCGTCACTTTCACGCTCGGCTCGTCCTCGGCGAACTCGACATCGATGTGGACGGTCGGCTTGACCCCGTCCTCGAGTGGTTCGCTTGCATCAGGCGACACGATCAGCGTCACCTTCGGTTCGGGCTTCGTCATCCCGAGCACGCCGACGGTGACCTTCGCCTCGGGCTTCACTGGAACCTGCACCGGCACGACGACTGGCTCCACGAGCGGCCAGGTCGTCACGATCACGCTCTCTGGGACATGCGCTCTCGCCAACAGCACCGCGGGCACGCTCACCGTCGCTGGGATCCAGAACCCCGTAGCTGGTACTTACCTCGCCTCCGGGTTCCTGGCGGCGACCTCTCGGGACGTCACCGCCGCTAGTCCGGTGTCTGCAGTGACGATCGTCCCTGCCACCCACACGGTGACGTTCAACGCCAATGGCGGCACGGGCTCGATGAGCGCCGAGGCCACCAACGTGGCGACCGCCCTCACGACGAACTCCTTCACCCGCGCGGGCTACAGCTTCTCGGGCTGGAACACGGTGGCAGCAGGCGGCGGCACGGCCTATGCGGATGGGGCGAGCTACGCGTTCACCGCCGACACCACCCTCTACGCCCAGTGGGTGGCCAACGCCCACACGGTGACCTTCTCGGCCAACGGCGGCACCGGCTCGATGGGCATCGAGACCACCAACGTCGCGAGCGCCCTCACGACCGACTCCTTCACCCGGGCCAACTACACCTTCACCGGCTGGAACACCGCCGCTGATGGCTCGGGCACCTCCTACGCCGATGGGGCGAGCTACGCGTTCACCGCCGACACCACCCTCTACGCCCAGTGGGTGGCCAACGCCCACACGGTGACCTTCTCGGCCAACGGCGGCACCGGCTCGATGAGCTCGGAAGTGACCAACACGGCGAGCGCGCTGAGCCTCG
>JAODBN010000407.1 GCA_025463965.1 Acidimicrobiaceae bacterium | reverse complement strand
CTCATGGACCGTCTGGGTCGCTACGGCAGCGAGCTGGCGCGTCTCCTCCCCGAGCTCGGCGACCTCCTCCCCACCCTGCCGCGCCCGCTGCGCTCCGACCCGGAGACGGAGCGCTTCCGCCTTCTCGACGCGGTTGCCGCCTGTCTCGCCGCCGTCTCCGCCCAGCAGCCCGTCCTGCTCGTTCTCGACGACCTCCAGTGGGCGGCGAAGCCGACACTTCTCCTCCTCCGTCACGTGCTCCGCTCGTCCGAGCCGATGCGGCTGCTCGTCGTCGCCACCTACCGGGACACCGAGGTCGGACGCACTCACCCGCTGAGCGAGCTGCTGGCCGACCTGCGCCAGGTCGAGAGCGTCGAGCGTGTCTCCCTCCGGGGACTGGACCAGCCCGCCGTGGCGGCCTTCCTGGAGCAGGCGGCCGGTCATGAGCTAGGCGAGGAGAAGCACGAGCTCGCCCGGGTCATCCAGCGCGAGACGGAGGGGAACGCCTTCTTCATGCGCGAGGTCGTCCGCCACCTGATCGAGACCGGCGGCCTTGTCCGCAATGAGGGGCGCTGGATGATGTGCCGTCCCATCGCGGAGATCGGGATCCCTGACGGCGTGCGCGACGTCGTCGGGCGGCGCCTCTCCCGGCTCTCCGCGACGGCCAACCAGGCACTCTCCGTCGCCGCCGTGGCGGGGGAGGAGTTCGAGCTCGCCGTGGTGGAGCGGGCGGGTGGCCTGGACGAGGAGACCCTGCTCTCGGCGCTCGACGAAGCCGTCACCGCCCGGCTGGTGTCCGAGGTGGCCGGCCCAATGCTTCGATCTCGCTTCGCCCATTCGCTGGTGCGTGCCACCCTCTACGAAGAGCTGACCGGCGCGCGCCAGGCTGTCCTTCACCGGCGCGTCGCCGAGGCGATCGAGAGCCTTCACACCGGTCGGCTCGACGACTACCTGCCCGCCCTGGCTCACCACTTCGCACGAGCGACCGCTCCCCGGGCGGACGCAGCGAAGGCCGTGGTGTACGCGCAGAGAGCCGGAGACCGGGCTCTCACCCAGCTGGCTCATGACGAGGCTGCCGGCTACTACCAGCAGGCCTTCCATCTGCTCGAGCTTGCCGAAGGGCCGCCTGACGACAGTCAGCGCATGCACTTGCTCATCTCGCTGGGTGAAGCTCAACGTCGGGCATCCCAACCTGCCTATCGGGAGACCCTCCTCACCGCCGCTGCGATGGCGAAGAGTCAGAATGATCCGGAGACCCTGGCTCGGGCCGCGCTCGCGAACAACCGTGGATTCTTCAGCAGATCCCCATGGATCGACCGTGACTTGGTTGCCGTGCTCGAGTCCGCTCTGACCGTGGCGAAGCCAGGCGACTCTCCCACGCGAGCGCGGCTCCTCGCCAATCTGGCAGGTGAGCTCGCATTCTCTGATGACCACGAGCGTCGCCATGAGGCCGCCACCGAGGCGCTCGCTGTGGCGCGCCGCGTCGGTGACCAGGCCACGCTCGGGCATGTCCTTGTCCAGCGGGGTGCCTTGAAGCTATCGGATAACGCCGCGGGCCTCCGCGAGCACATCGCTGAACTCACGGCGGCAGCCACCCGCCTGGGTGATCCCGCGCTCGCTTTCTGGGCCGCCTCTACGGGTCTCAGGCCGCCCTCTCGCTCGGCGACGCAGTCGACGTCGACCGCAGTCTGCTCGGAGCGGCTCGCCGCGCCGGCGACCTTGGCCAGCCGTTCCCGCGCTACCTGGTGACCGCGCAGCGGTCGGTCCAACTACGCATCGCCGGGCAGCTTGAGGGAGCCGAGGCAATGGCTCGGGAGGCGCTCGAGCTGGGGCAGACCTTCGGCGTTCCCGACTCGTTCCACATTCATGGCGGCCACCTCTTCGGGATTCGCTACGACCAGGGACGGCTCGACACCCTTGCCGGCCGTCTTGAACGCGCCGCCGCGCGGGAGCAGCAGACCCTGTCGACGCTCGCCGCTGCTGCGCTCGCCTTCTGCGAGCTTGGTCGCCACCACAAGGCACGTGCCGTCTTCGAAAGAATCCCGCTCGGTGACCCTGCCCTGTCCTCCAACCTCCTGTGGCTCTATGGCATGACGCTCACAGCGGAGGCCTGCGCTGGCCTCGGCGATGTGGGACGGGCGGCGGTCCTCTGGGAACGCCTCGCCCCCTACCACGAACTCGTGGCCAGTACTGTCGGAGGTGCCAGCGGTGCCGTCCCGCACTACCTTGGCCTGCTGGCCATCACCCTCGGGCGCTTCGACGAGGCCGAAGTTCGCTTCGCCGCCGCCGCTACCGTGCATGAGCGCTTGAGTGCTCCCACGCTGCTGGCCCGGACCCGACTCGAGTGGGCGCACATGCTAATGGTCCGCCGTGGGGCCGGCGACGCTGAGCGGGCTCGCCAGTTCCTTGGGCACGCCCTGGCCACCGCTCGGGAGTTCGGCCTGGGCACCGTGGAGCGCCGTGCTCTCGCTCTTCTCGACTCCAGCTCAGGGAACCGCATGGTTGCGAGAGGAACCGACACAGCGGAGAGCTGATGCGCCCGTGCCGGACAACTGGCGGTCGGGTCGACGGCCACCGCCCTCCCATTCGGCCCGCGGTGACGCCGATGGCGCAAGCGTCCTGGCCGCCCGCGACTATCTCGCGTGAGCAGGTGGAGGCACCGTCGGACGGCGTCTCGCGGTCGGACCATGAAGTCGCTCGGCGACGGACTCATGGCAGCCGCACCTCCAGGCGACCCGTACCAGCAGGGTCTCGCACCGCTCCAGTCCCTGCAGGACGCGCGGTCGCGCCGGCAGGTCGGCATCCGCTGACGCGGCCGATGTGCAGCAAGGCAGCGACTGCCCCCGCAGGTTGCCCCTGCACGACACTGAGGCTCAGGGCGGCGCCGGGACCCTTCCGCTATGGATGCACGAGCATCGCCCTTCTCGTGCGCTACAGGGGCGGCCGCCCCTCACTCACGCCGGTGCCTGCTGCCGGTGGGCGTAGGCGAGCTTCACCTGGAGTGAGACCTCCCCGCCCGCCTTCGCGAAGATGACGCTGCCCTCGGCGGAGAATTTGAGCCCGAAGGTCACCTCGATCTGATCGGGCGCGGCGGCCCGTGCCATCAGCTGCCCCATGGTCGTCACCGTCTCCTCGGCCACCGCGACGATCACCGTCTGTGCTCGCGCGAACGAGTCCTGAGCCCGCTCGGCGAGATCGGCCGCCGACGCCGTGAGCTCGGTCCCGGGCGGAACCTCGGCTTCCACCAGCACCTGTACTCCACCGACGGTCGCGGGAAGCAACCTCGTCGCCATCGTCATCCCCCTGTGAGGTGGTCTGACCCACGGATCACTCCGCAGGAGATGCCGCTGTGTCGCGACACGCTGCCTGCCGAGGACGGGGCGCGGTGATCCTGTCGAGCTGCCATCACTCCGCCCCCATCTGGTCGATCCAGGCGTTGACCGCGGCCGCCCCCTCAGCACCGGCCAGTTCGGCCGCGGCGTCGGTGAACCGCTGCCGGCCCAGCTGCTCTCGGTGCTGGCGCAGGTGCTGAACGTCGATCCGCACCTCGGGCACGCCCAGCCGAGAGCGGATGGCCAGGGCGCGCAGGTGCCAGGCGATCGCCTCCTCCACCGCCATCCCGCGCTCGGACCACAGGATGCCAAGCTGGCTGTAGCCGCGGGCCATGCCGCTCTGGTTGCCGAGCCGCTCCTTGATCTCGAGCGACTGGAGGTAGCGGCGCTCGGCCTCCTCGAGGTCGCCGCGGTCCTGGGCGAGCATGCCGAGCTGGTGGTAGCTGCCGGCCATGCCGGCCTGGTCACCCAGCCGCTCGTTGATCTCCAGGGACTGGAGGTAGCGGCGCTCGGCCTCCTGGAGGTCGCCGCGGTCCTGGGCGAGCATCCCGAGCTGGTGGTAGCCGGGGGCCATGCCGGCCTGGTTGCCGAGCCGCTCGGTGATCTTGAGCGACTGGAGGTAGCGGCGCTCGGCCTCCTCAGAGTCGCCGCGGTGCTGGGCGAGGATGCCGAGCTGTCCGCAGCTACGGGCCATGCCGGCCTGGTTGCCGAGCCGTTCGTTGACTGCAAGCGACTGGAGATAGCGGCGCTCAGCCTCCACGAGGTCGCCGCGGTCCTGGGCGAGCATGCCGAGCTGGTGGTAGCCGGGGGCCATGCCGGCCTGGTTGCCGAGCCGCTCGTTGATCTCCAGGGACTGCAGGTAGCGGCGCTCGGCCTTCTCGTAGTCGCCGCGGAGATAGGCGAGGATGCCGAGCTGGGGGTAGCTGCCGGCCATGCCGGCCTGGTCGCCGAGCCGCTCGGCGATTGCGAGGGACTGGAGGCAGCGGCGCACGGCCTCGTCGAGGTCCACGGTTGCGTCGAGGTACTGCATCCGCGTCATCCGCAGCGGCAGGGTGCAGGCCGCGATCAGGATCGGGATCAGCTCCTTGCCGTCCTCGATGGCGATGCTGACCTCGTCGGCCACATTGGACGAGGCGGCGGCGCTGGGCGAGAGGATCACGATCATTCCCTGGCAACCGCGCACGGCGGTCTCCACGGCCC
>JAODBN010000403.1 GCA_025463965.1 Acidimicrobiaceae bacterium | reverse complement strand
AGTGGCGAGGGTTATCGCCCACGAGCCGGTAGTACGTCGGGTTGTCGATGCCCTTGAAGCTGATGGTCGGCCCGAGGTGATTGCCCTCGGCGGTGTGGTTGTAGACGACGTCGAGGATCACTTCGATGCCTGCCGCGTGCATGGTCTTCACGAGCTGCTTGAACTCCTGCACTTGCTGGCCGAGCGTGCCCGCCGAGGCGTACCCGTTGTGCGGCGCCAGATAGCAGATGGAGTTGTAACCCCAGTAATTGCGCAAGCCCCGCTCGACGAGGGCGTGGTCGTGCACGAACTGATGGACCGGCTGGAGCTCGATGGCGGTCACACCGAGCGAGCGGAGGTGGTCCACGACCTCGGGGGTGGCGAGACCCGCATAGGTGCCGCGCAGCTCAGCGGGCACGGCGGGGTGGCGGGCCGTGAAGCCCTTCACGTGCATCTCGTACACGATCGTCTGGTACCAAGGAGTGCGGGGCGGGCTGTCGTTGCCCCTGTCGTAGATGGGCGTCGTGACGACGCTCTTCGGCATCGCCGCCGCGGAGTCAGCCCGGCTCATCCTCGTGTCGTCGTTGGACTGGTGCCCAAAGACCGAGCGCTGCCATCGGACGTCGCCGTCGACCGCCTTGCCGTAGGGGTCGAGCAGAAGCTTGTCCGGGTTGCACCGCAGACCCTCAGCGGGACGCCACGGACCGTGCACGCGAAAGCCGTAACGCTGCCCGGGCACGACCCCCTGCAAGTAGCCGTGGTGGATCTGAGCCGTCTCGTCCGGGAGCGTGTAACGGGTCTCGCGGCCGCGGTCGTCGAAGATGCACACCTCGACCCGGTCCGCCATGGACGAGAAGATCGAGAAGTTCGTGCCGATTCCGTCGTAGGTGGCGCCAAGCGGGTACGGCCGTCCAGGCGCGAGCTTGGGCAGCGGCGCCATGCGACCAATCTACCCCGGGACCAGGGGCGCAGGAACACGAGCAGCCGCTCGTCCCTGCAATGGGACGCCTGTTGGGATAACGGCACCGCCTGCCGCAAACGGGCCGGGCTCCGTATTTGGCAGCGGCACGAGGGTGTCGACACTCGTGGCCTGCCGTTACTCGGTGGAGGCACGCGGCCGTCAGCAGGGCGGCGAGACCCTACAGAATCCCCGGCCGCGAACGCGCCGCGGCCGACCCTGCGGTTCTGACGGAGAGCCCGCGGGTCAGCCGGTCTCGGCCGGTTCCTGCGCTTGGCCTCCCAGGGCGGGCGAGCTCATCGCGCGGTCGCTAGTCGAGCGGTCTGGTGCTGGTCGATCGTGGCCGCCGCGCCCGCCTGCGGGCGCGGGCGGCGCCGATATCAAGCCGGGCGGACGTTGGCTGCCTGGAGCCCCTTCTGGCCCTCCTGCACCTCGAACTCGACTGCCTGGCCCTCCTCGAGGGTGCGGTAGCCGTTCATCTGGATAGCGGAGTGGTGGACGAACACGTCCGCCCCGCCAGTCTGCGAGATGAAGCCGTAGCCCTTCTCGGAGTTGAACCACTTCACAGTTCCGGTCGCCACTTCGGCGATCCCCCTTCTTTCAGGTTTCTACAACGAGAGGGATCGGGCCTGTGCTGGGCCGCTCGCAGCAGCCCGGACCACCCGCAACGGGCGCTGCCGAGATGCGTGCGAACGGACGCCTGACCTGGGCCCGCTTGCTCTCGGAGCGCAGGGTACCAGGGTTTTCGCTGTTCGTCACGGGCTGATTCAGCGGCGCAATCGGGTCCCGTCCGGCGTGTCCTCGACCCGCCATCCGAGTGCTTCGAGCTCGGCCCGGATTCGGTCGGACGCGGTGTAATCGCGCGCGGCTCTTGCCTGGTCGCGCTGCTTGGCGAGCTCGAGCGCGCCGGGCTCGGCGACAGACTCTCCAGCGGCCTCGAGGCCGAGCGCGCCGAGGGCCGCGAGAGCGGCGAGGCCGAGCGCCACCGCGCCCTCGGTGTCGCCCCGGTCGAAGTAGGCGTTTGTCCGTCGCATCGCGGAGAAGGCGCTTGCCACAGCCTGAGGAGTGTCGAGGTCCTCGTCCATTGCGGCTCGCACCGCCTTGTCGAGATCCGAAGCCTCCTCGGTCGCAACCGTCGGGCGTCCTCGGGCCCGTTGGGCCTCGGTGATGCGCCGGTGGAGGGCGTCGATACGGCCGAGGGTGCGCCCTGCGTCTTCGAGCAGGTCGGGACGGACCTCGAGCGGCGAACGGTAGTGCGCCTGGAGCACGAGCAGCCGGTAGGCACGGGGATCGGCGACGGCGAAGAGCTCCTCGAGGGTGGTGAAGTTCCCGAGGGACTTCGACATCTTCTCGCCACCCACCGTTACGAGCCCGGAGTGGACCCAGTGGCGGGCGAAGCGGCGCCCGAGCGCCACTGCCTGGGCCCGTTCGTTCTCGTGGTGCGGGAAGATCAGATCGGAGCCGCCCCCGTGCAGCTCGAAGCCCTCGCCGAGAAGGCCGAGGGACATGGCCACGCACTCGGTGTGCCAGCCCGGCCGTCCCGGGCCGAACGGCGCTTCCCACACCGGCTCGCCCGGCTTTGCCGCTTTCCAAAGGGCGAAGTCGAACGGCGAGCGCTTCTCCTCCCCCACCGCGATGCGCGCGCCCGCACGGAGGTCCTCGAGATCCTGGTGCTTGAGCAGGCCGTAGTCGGGGACCGCGGTGGTGTCGAGGTAGACGCCGTCGGAGGTCGCGTAGGCGGCGCGCTGCGCGAGGAGCGCAGAGACCAGCTCGACCATCTCCTCGACCCAGCCGGTGGCGTGCGGCGCGTCGTGCGGCCGCAGGCAGCCGAGGCGGTCCATGGCGTCCCACCACTGGGCCTCCGCCTCGCTCGCGACCATGTCGGCCGGGCGACCCTCGCGCGCGGCGCGGTCGATGATCTTGTCGTCGACGTCGGTGACGTTGGCCACGTGCCGAACGGCGGCTCCGGTCTGCTCGAGCCAGCGGCGAAGGACGTCGAAGACGAGGACGGTGCGGCCGTGGCCGGTGTGAGGAGGCCCGTAGACGGTCGGACCGCAGACGTAGAGACCGAAGGCGTGCCCCTCCAGGTCCTCGAGGCGCCCCGTCGCCGTGTCGTGCAGCCGGAGCACGCTTAGTACCGTACTCTCCCGTGCCCGAACCCCTCGCTGCCCAGATCCCCGAGCGCCCGTCTCTCGACGGGCTCGAGGAGAAATGGGCCGCCGCATGGGAGCACCAGGGCGTCTATCGCTTCGAGCCGCCGGGTGGGCGTGACCGGGTCTACTCGATCGACACCCCGCCACCGACGGTGTCGGGATCGCTGCACATCGGTCACGTGTTCTCCTACACCCAGACCGACGTGGTGGCCCGCTTCTGGCGCATGCGCGGCAAGGCCGTCTTCTACCCGATCGGCTGGGACGACAACGGGCTCGCCACCGAGCGGCGGGTCCAGAACCACTTCGGGGTGCGGTGCGTGCCCGGAACCCCACCGGGCGTCGAGCCGCCGGGCCCGGGGACCAAGGAGCCCGTCCCCATCGGGCGCCCCGAGTTCGTCGCCCTGTGCGAGCAGCTGACCGCCGAGGACGAGCGGGCCTTCGAGGGCCTGTTCCGCCGGATCGGTCTGTCGGTCGACTGGGCGCTTCAGTACACGACGGTCTCGGAGGCCTCACGGCGCATCTCCCAGCGAGGGTTCCTCCGCCTGCTCGCGGCCGGGCAGGCCTACCGGCGTGAGGCTCCCACCCTGTGGGACGTGGACTTCCGCACCGCGGTGGCCCAGGCCGAACTCGTCGACAAGGAGGTCCCCGGCGCCTACCACCGCGTGGCCTTCCCGTCGGCCACGGGCGGAGACCCCGTGGAGATCGAGACGACGAGGCCCGAGCTCCTTCCGGCCTGCGTGGCCCTCGTGGCCCATCCCGAGGATCCCCGCTACCAGAACCTGTTCGGCACGACGGTGCGCACTCCGCTGTTCGGGGTGGAAGTGCCCGTCGTCGCCCACCGGCTGGCCGACCCGGACAAGGGAACCGGGATCGCCATGGTGTGCACGTTCGGCGATCTCACCGACGTCACCTGGTGGCGCGAGCTGGACCTGCCCACCCGGACGGTGATCGGGCGCGACGGACGCCTCGAGCACGCCAGCTTCGGCGAGCCGGGATGGGAGTCGGCCGATCCCGACGCGGCGCGGCAGAACTACGCCGAGCTCGAGGGCAAGACCGTGCGCCAGGCGCAGCGGCGGATCGTCGAGCTGCTCGCCGACAGCGGCGCGCTGCGCGGGGAGCCCCGCCCGATCACCCACGCCGTCAAGTACTACGAGAAGGGCGACCGGCCTCTCGAGATCGTGTCCTCGCTCCAGTGGTACGTGCGGACCATGGACCACCGCGAGCAGCTGCTCGCGGACGGCAGGTCGATCTCTTGGCATCCGGAGTACATGCGGACGCGCTTTGAGGCCTGGGTCGAAGGGCTCTCGGGCGACTGGAACATCTCGCGCCAACGATTCTTCGGCGTCCCGTTTCCCCTGTGGTACCCGGTGCGAGACGACGGCACCGTCGACGAGACGCGCCCGATCGTCGCTTCCGAGGACCGCCTCCCGGTCGATCCTTCCGCCGACGCCCCCGAGGGCTACGAGGAGTCCCAGCGCGGCCGGCCCGGCGGCTTCGTCGAGGAGGTCGACATCATGGACACCTGGGCCACCTCCTCGCTCAGCCCGCAGATCGCCGCCAGGTGGATGGAGCCCGGCGACGTCATGGACCAGGTCTTCCCGATGGACCTGCGGCCCCAGGGACACGACATCATCCGGACCTGGCTGTTCACCACCGTCGTGCGCTCCCGCCTCGGCTTTGGCCAGGTGCCCTGGCGGCACGCCGCGCTGTCGGGATGGATCCTCGACCCGGACCGAAAGAAGATGTCCAAGTCGGTCGGCAACGTCGTGGTCCCGAGCGAGCCGCTCGACGAGCACGGAGCCGATGCCGTCCGCTACTGGGCCGCCTCGGCGCGCCTTGGCGCGGACACCGCCTTCGACCAGCAACAGATGAAGGTCGGCCGACGCCTTGCCATCAAGCTGTTGAACGCCAGCCGGTTCGCGCTCTCGCGCCTCGCGGCACCCGAGCTGGGCGCGGAGCTGGCCACAGCGCCGCTCGACCTCGCCCTCCTCGAGCGGCTCTCCTCGATCGTCGAGGCGACAACCGCGGACCTCGAGGGCTATGAGCACGCCCGGGCGCTCGAGCGCGTGGAGCACTTCTTCTGGGGCTTTTGCGACGACTACCTCGAGCTCGTGAAGGGCCGCGCCTACGAAGAGGGCGGCGACCGGTCAGCACGGGCCACCCTTCAGCTCGCGCTCTCGGTGCTACTCCGCCTGTTCGCTCCCTTCCTTCCATTTGCGGCGGAGGAGGTGTGGTCGTGGTGGCACGAGCCCGGCGCCTCGGTCCACCGAGCTCAATGGCCCACGGGCGAGGAAGTGCGCGCCGCCATGTCCGACCCGGGCTCGGTTGGCCTCCTCGACCTCACGGCAACGGTGCTCGGAGAAGTTCGGCGCGCGAAGACCGTCGCAAAGGCCTCCATGCGTGCCCCGGTTCGCCGGGTCGAGGTCCGCGCGCCGAAGGAATCGCTCGAGCTGCTGGAGCTGGCCCGCCGTGAACTCGCGGACGCCGGGGGGATCGCCGAGCTGGCCCTCGTCGAGGCTGACGAGCTCGAGGTGCTCGTGGAGCTCGCCGCCTGAGCGACAAAGGGTCTGCAAGGCGACGTCGCCAACAGCTATCGGGCGCGCGCCTCGTGTCCGCCGTTGGCGGGTGATGTTGACAGTCAACGAAGAGCGCGGGAAGCTTCGCTCGAGCCCATCACGGGCGGGCGCGGGAGGGCGCGACCAATGAGCGACGAGATCACGTATTCGGCTGCCTTCTCCGAGGGCGTCGCCGAAGAGATGGCAAACGACCCAGACATCTTCGTGCTGGGGACTGACCTGGTCCACCGTGGGGGCCACTGGGCGCAGATCCGCGGACTGGTCGATGCGGTGGGGCCCGGCCGCGTCTTCGACGCGCCGATCTCGGAGGCCGCGATGGTGGCGACGGGCGTCGGCTCCGCGATGGCCGGGATGCACCCCATCATCGACCTCAACTTCGTGGACTTCGCCTACGGAGCGATGGACGAGATTGCCAACCAGGCGGCCAAGATCCCCTACATGCTCGGGCGCAAGGTCCCCGTGACGATCCGCGCCACCTCGGGCATCGCCCACGGCGGCCCCCAGCACAACAACAGCCTCGAGTCGTTCTTCATGAACATGCCGGGCCTCAGCGTCGCGGTCCCCGCCTTCCCCTACGACGTCAAGGGCCTCATCAAGTCGGCGCTTCGCGGGCAAGAGCCGGTGATCTTCCTGATGCACAAGCGCCTCACCGGCACCCGGGGGCCGGTCGGCGGCCCGGACGAGCTCGTGCCCTTCGGGGTCGCCCGGGTCTGTCGCGAGGGCGAGGACTGCACGATCGTCACCTACGGAGGCGGGGTGGCAAAGGCGCTCCAGGCAGCAGAGATCCTCGTCGAAGAGGGCCGCTCTCCCGAGGTCATCGACCTGCGGACGCTGGCGCCGCTCGACATGGAGACCGTCATCACCTCGGTGCGAAAGACCGGCCGGGCCGTCGTCCTCGACGAGGCCCCGAAGATCGGTGGGCCCGGTGCGGAAGTGGCCGCGTCGATCCAGGAGCTGGCCTTTGAGTACCTGGACGCCCCGGTGGGGCGCCTCGGTGCAATGCGGACGACGATGCCCGAGAGCCCGCCGCTTCTCGCCCAGGTTCTGGCGAGCGTGGAAGACGTCGTGGGCGCCGTCCGGGCCACCTTCACCGCCTTCGAGGACGTGCCCGCCTGATCTATGGCCGTGGCGGTCCTCGGGGGCGGACCGACTCGGCTGGTCTTGGCCCCCGAGGAGCAGTGATGACGGGACTGGACCTGTTCGACCTGAGCGGCCGCACGGCCGTGGTGACCGGCGGTGGTGGTCACATCGGCCGCAAGGTCGCCGGGGGCCTCGCCGCAGCCGGAGCGAGAGTCGCACTCGTCGACCTGAACGCCGATTCGCTCGAAGACGCCGCCGAGGAAATCGCCGGCGTTGGCGAGCGACCGGTCACCTTGGTGGGCGACACCTCGCGTCCCGAGGGTGCCGACGCCATCGTGGACCAGGCGGTGCGCGCGCTCGGGCGCGTGGACATCTTGTTCTCCAATGTCGGCTCCGGAGTCCACACGGTCCCCGAGGAGCTCTCCTTCGAGGTGTTCTCCGACGTCATCCGGATCAACCTGCATTCCGGCTTCTTGATGACCCAGGGCTTCGGGCGCCACATGATCGCCGAGGGCATCCGAGGCAGCATCGTGAGCACCAGCTCGACCTGCGGTGCCCTCGCGATGGGACGGGGCAATTTCGCCTACAGCCTCGCCAAGGCGGCGGTGAACCAGCTGACCCGTGAGCTGGCGATCGAGTGGGGGCACTTCGGTATCCGGGTGAACGCCATCGCTCCCTGTCAGCTCGACACCCCCGGGGTGCTCGCCATGCTGGACGACCCGGACCCGAGCGGGGTGAGCATCGGCGAGCATCTGCTCGCGGGAATCCCCCTCGCCCGCCTGGCCACAGCGGAGGACATGGTGGGCCCGGTGCTATTCCTCGCGTCCGACGCGGCGGCAATGATCACAGGAACGGTGATTCCCGTAGATGGCGGGAACCTCGCCGCGAACTCCGTGGCCACGATTCGTCGTCCGGCCACGGTGTAGGGGGTGACAACGATCTTCGCTTCAACTACAGTTGACTGTTAACAGCCGACGGCTGTAAAACGGCCGTGGGGCCAGGGCCGGCACCGGGGAACGACTGACCACCAAACACAAGGCGGCGCAGCCGCCTTCATCCAACAACACTCAATGGGGGGGTACGTGAAGAACAGCAGGAATACTTTGACGCGGCGTGTATCGCGCCTGGGGGCGGCCGTCATGACCGTCGCCGGCGTCGCCGCGGTAAGCGGCGTGGCGGCAGGGGCGCAGGCAAAGCCGGCGACCAAGGCACACGCCGTCAAGGCCGCATCGTCGATCACCGTGTGGTCAGCCGTCGGGCCCAACTACAGCTGGCAGGCCCAGCTCGTGAAGCCCTTCGAAAAGGCCACCGGAATCCATGTGAACTACCAGCAGTTCCCGGAGACCTCGATGCTCACGAAGGTGCAGGCGGCGCAGGAGGTCCACTCCAACGCCTTCGCCATCTTCGAGGAGCCCGAGAGCCAGAGCTCGGGGTACTTGAAGCTGAAGGGCATCGCCCCGATCGGCAAGTTCCTCAAGGACCCGACGCTCACTCCTGCGTCGTTCGACTACGCCGGGCTGCCTTCGGGCGAGTCGGCGCAGTGCACCGTCAACGGCGTGGTCTACTGCCTTCCCGAGGACACCGACCCGGGCCCGCAGATGTTCTACAACAAGGCCATGTTTGCCGCCGCGGGCCTCAAGGCCCCGACGAACTGGAACCAGGTTCAGACGGACGCCCGGAAGCTGACGACGTCCTCTCACTCCGGCATCTGCATGCGAGGCAGCGAGACGTCACCGAACGGCTACCCCGTTCTGCTGATGCTCCCCTACTTCCTGCCGTACTCCACCAAGAACAAGGGTGAGTACCTCAGCCCGACCTGGAACCCGCTGTTCAGCACCCCGCAGGCGGCGACGTGGGCCAA
>JAODBN010000389.1 GCA_025463965.1 Acidimicrobiaceae bacterium | reverse complement strand
CTCGACAAGGGCTGGCGACGCATCGGCCTTGAAAGTGCGAGAGGATAAGCGGATGGCGAGTCATCTCCTCATCGTGGAGGACGACGAACGGATTCGCGCCTCGATGCGCCTTGCTCTCGAAGACGAGGGCTATGAAATCAGTGAGGCGGCAAGTGGCGAAGAGGCGCTCGACATCTACGCCCAGACAGCCACCACCCATCCGCTCGATCTGCTGATCATCGACATCATGCTGCCGGAGATGGACGGCTTTGCCTGCTGTCGGGAGCTTCGTCGCCTGAGCACGGTCCCGATCATCATGGTGACGGCTCGCACCGACACCCACGACGTCGTCGCCGGGCTCGAGGCCGGAGCCGACGACTACGTGACCAAGCCGTTCGAGCCGAAGGAGCTCGCCGCTCGGATCCGGGCGCTGCTCCGGCGGGCACGCGCCACCGAGGGTGGCCCGGCGACCCTGCTCTTCGGCGACCTCGAAATCTCCCCCGAAGCCGGCGTCGTCCGCGTCGGCGAGGAGGAGGTCCACCTCACCCGGACCGAGTTCCTCCTCCTCGTCGAGCTGGCCACAAATGCCGGGCGGGTGCTCAGCCGTGAGCAGCTCCTCGAGCGGGTGTGGAGCTACGACTACTTCGGCGACGGACGTCTCGTCGACGTCCACGTCCGCCGGCTGCGCACCAAGGTCGAGCCCGATCCGGCGAACCCGCGCCACGTGATCACCGTGCGCGGGCTCGGCTACAAGCTCGCCCCCTGATGCCCATGCGGTGGCCTCGTTTGCGCCGCCGTTCGGGGGATGGGCTTCCTCCCACACGGGGACTGCAACGCCCCCATCATTTCCACCTGGGCCTGCGGGCCCGCATCACCTTGACCTTCGGCTTCGGCGCCTTCGTCCTGTCTGGGGCCCTTGCCGCAGTCACCTACTACACGACTCGCCAGCAGATCCTGAGCCACATCGAGTCCTCCTACGCCACGACCTTCACCTCCAATGCCGAACAGATCAAGGCCGAGCTGACCGTGGTCTCGCCGCTCACGACCCCCGATGCCCGGGTCGCAATCGTCAACTTCTTGTCGAGCCTCGATGGCAACTCCAATGTCGCCTCGGTCTCCCGCTCGCTCGTCTACCTGAACGGCCTCCCTGACAGCCAGCAGCCCTGGATAACCGACGGCCTGATTGGATCGGACCTGCAATCTGCGGCACCGTCCATCGTCTATGACACGACGGGGACCGCCTTCGGCGCCGCCCAGCAGGTCGCCCAGGTCGACGGCTGGCCCCAGATCATCTTCGCCGTGCCGTTCAGCAACGTGAACGCCACCTACTTCGAGGTCTTCAACCTCAGACAGACCGCAGAGACGCTGCGGGTGATCCTCGCCTCGCTGGTGGCAGCCGCCCTCGCAACGACGATCCTCGGCGCGGTGCTCGGGCGCTGGGCGAGCGGTCGGGCACTCCGCCCCCTTCGCGACGTCTCGCGTGTCGCCCTCGCCATTGCCAGTGGCCAGCTCGATGCCCGCCTCGACACCGGCAACCTGAGCGACCTCGCCGTGCTCGGTGCCTCCTTCAACCGGATGGCCGACCGCCTGCAGCAACGCATCGAACGCGACGCTCGTTTCACCTCCGACGTCAGCCATGAGCTGCGGTCCCCGCTGACGACCCTCGCTACCTCGCTGTCGGTGATCGAGGCCCGCCGAGCTGAGCTCCCCGACCGGGTGGCGCAGGCCCTCGATCTGCTCTCCGCAGAGATCCGGCGCTTCCAGCGGATGGTCGACAGCCTGCTCGAGATCTCCCGCTACGACGCCGGCTCGGTCGATTTTCGCCAAGACGTCGTCGCCGTTGGCGAGCTCGTGCGGAGGGCGCTGCGTTCGGCAGACGCCCTCGGGGTTCCCGTCATCTGCCCGCCGGCGCTCGCCGAGCAGACGATCGTCGTCGACAAGCGGCGCTTTGAACGGATCGTCGCCAATCTCGTGGAGAACGCCCGCCGCTATGCGGGTGGACTGACCCGCATCGTCGTCGCCGAGCGGGCGGGGGCGCTTCGGCTCTCCTTCGAGGACGAGGGGCCGGGCGTGCCGGCCGCAGAGCGCGAGCGCATCTTCGAACGCTTCGCCCGGGGTTCGCTGGCGGCCGGTAGTCGCGGCACCGGTGAAGGAACCGGGCTGGGTCTCGCCCTCGTCACCGAGCATGTGAAGCTCCACGGCGGGCAGATCTGGGTCGAGGAGCGGCTCGGTGGCGGGGCTCGGTTCATCGTCGAGCTGCCGATCGGCACCGAGACCGAGATCCACGAGGCCTTCGACCAGGATGCCCCCCAACAAGATGGGGGCGGCCTCGAGCACGGTGCCGGCGCGCCGGCCAGCACAACCCGATGAGGCTGCGGTACCTCGCCGGGGCCATCGGCGGCCTCGCCCTGCTCATCGGCGGCTGCGGCGTGCCGACCTCGAACAGCGCAAAGATTTTGCAGGTCCCTCCGGCGCTCGTCCTCGGCTCCTCGACGACCACCACCTTGCCGGGCGGGGTCGCTACCGTGCAGGTCTATTTCCTTCGGGCCGGGCGGCTCGTCCAGGAGCTCGTGCCAGTGCCCGCCCCGGCGACGATCGCCGAGGCGCTCCTCGTCCTCGGCATCGGCCCAACCGTCTCGGAGGCCAACAAGGGTGTCACGACCGGGCTTCCCCAGACCCCCCAGCAGGCAACGATCACCTACAACGAGACGAACAAGGCCGGCGTCGCGACGGTCACGCTCGACAACACCTTTATCGGGATGTTCGGCACCCGGCTCATCGACGCGCTCGGCCAGATCGTCTACACCGTCACCGCCTCAGGTCAGGCGAAAAAGGTCGTCTTCCAGCTGAACAACCAGCCCTATGACGCCTTCTTGCCGGACTCGACGATCACCTATGACCCGGTCGGGAGGGTCGACTACGCGGCGATTGCGCCGTTGACGACGAAGGCCTGAGCGACCGAGAGTCGGCTAGTGAGGCGCGCCGAGCGCCACCGGCTCGAGCGGCACCCGCTCGGCATCGGACCACAGCCGTTCGAGGCCATAAAAGGCGCGGGCTTCGGTGTCGAAGACGTGGACGACGAAGGCGCCGTAGTCAAGGAGTACCCAATGCGCCGAGCTCAGCCCCTCGACCTGGCGAGGATTGGGACAGCCCGCCTCGCGCACCTGCTTGCGCACCTCTTCGACGATGGACCGAACCTGCGGGGCGTTTCGACCACTTGTGATCACGAAATAGTCGGTGATTCCGAGGAGCTCGCCGACATCGAGGACGACCGTCTCATCCAGGCTCTTCTCGGAGGCGGCGCGAGCCGCGACGAGAACGTTGTCGAGGTTCAATGAGTCCCCAGCCGTCCGACGTTCACGAACGCGCGGACCTCGAGATCACTCGGTGGGCTGGTCCGAACTCGTCATCTATTCGACAGCGTACAGTCCACGCTCACGGATGAGGCGGATAGCGGCCTCGGGAACGAGATAATCGAGCGGGCGACCGCTGGCGGCGCGCTCACGAAGGTCGGTGCTCGAGATCTCGAGCGCCGGAACCTCGAGCGCCAGCGCATTCCAGCCGGCGAGCGGGCCCGAAGGCCCGGGCAGCGCGGCGAGCGAGCCCGGGCGATTGACCGCCACAAGGGTCACCATCTCGCGCACCTCATCGA